>NZ_PJDK01000078.1:0-25669 GCF_002837615.1 Klebsiella sp. X1-16S-Nf21 | reverse complement strand
GCAGGCGGCGGCGAAAGTGATTAACTTCCTGCTGAACAGTAAAGAAGGGGTGGATATTCTCGGACTGGAGCGTGGAGTACCACTGAGTAAAGCGGCGGTCAACTACCTGACCGAGGACGGGATCATCAAAGCCGACGATCCGGCGGTGTCTGGCCTGAAACTGGCACAATCCCTGCCCACGACCCTGCCGGTCTCCCCGTACTTCGACGACCCGCAGATTGTCGCCCAGTTCGGCACTACCCTGCAGTACATCGACTACGGTAAAAAGTCGGTGGAAGAAGCGGCCGAGGACTTCCAGCGCCAGACCGACCGCATTCTGCGCCGCGCGATGCGCTAACCTGCCCGTCTGAACTCTCCCGCGGCATCCGCCGCGGGAGAGCCTGCCTGAGTATCCTGTCAGAAAAAATATTTAAAACGCACCCGAGCGCCGTAGCGTTCATCGGGATTCCCGCTCTTCGCTGCCGTGGAATCGAGCCACGAAGCATAGGCGCCAAGGTAAATATTGAAGTTCGGCATCGCCATAATATTCGGCAACTGCCAGGAGGTGTGCAGGGTATGGATGTCATAGCGCCCCGGCGCGAGAATTGCGCAGTCGCCATCACATTCGCTGGTCACCCCGGCCATATTGAACTGGTCGATTTTGTTATGCGCGTAGATATAGCCCAGCTCCACGCGATGCCACAGGGCGTTAATTCCGGCGCTGAAGTCGGTTTCGTCCGCCGCGTCCAGCAGGGCGGTACTCAGATTGACCACCGCCCCATCCTGCGGGTCGCTTTTCAGGGTGTTCCAGCTCATGGTCAGCCCGTAGCCGGTGCGATTTGACTGGTCGACCCAGCGTCCGCTCTGGTTCTGATAGCCGTAAGCATTGTTGACGAGATTGCTCTCTATCGCCGCGGCCGCCGACCAGGCGCCGGACTGCCACACCGCCACCGGCCGCACGTACACCACATTTTTGCGGTTTTCCAGCGCATTACCATGATAGTTCTGATCGACAAACAGCGAACTGCCGTCCTCCACCAGGGTGTTAACCTCGAAATACCAGTTATCCACCGTTTTGCTGAACAGAAGGTTGCCGCCGCTGCTGCTGCGCCCGCGCCCCTCTTTCATCATGTAAATATAGCCATAGCCGTCGGAATAGAGATCGTTGGCGGTATTGCCTGAATATTCAATAAAGGTGTCCTGATTCAGGGGGAACATATCCCAGGCTTCAAAGCGGCCTATTTTTATTTTCCAGTCATCCTGCTGACCAAAGAAAAATACCGCATCGTCGAGATTCATTTTGCCATCCATATCCGCCAGGGGCTGCACGCTGAATCCGGCATATTTTCCGTCAGCGCCATTACGCCTGCCGTCAATCCCCAGCAGAATACGACCATTAATATCCCAGCGTTCTTTATCGCCCGGCGCCCAGCTTTTATTCGCGCTGGTTTTGACCGACGTCAGACTGCCGGTGCGGCTGGCGCCATCGAGGTTAAATTCGACGTCGCCATAAAATTTTAATTCGCCATTGTCGTTTAGCTGCAGGCGCGGCGTAGCCGGCGCCGCGCGGGCGACCGTCGTGGCCTGCTGCTGGCCTTTCAGTGTCTTAATTTCCGCCTCTGCGCTGGCGGCGCGCGCCTCCGTTGCCTTTAACCGCTGCTCCATTTGCGCCAGTCGCTCCTCCAGCGATAACGGCGCCTGCGCCATAACGGATGGCAGATACAGAGACGTGAGAAAACACCCGACCCAGATTTTATTCATCGGTAAACCCTTTTATTATGGAATGAACTGAATTTGTTATTAATGGGTAACGCACGACGATGCAGGCAATAATAACCCGCCCATCGTCAAAGACGGGTTATTAACGACAACAGCCTTATTATTATTCGAGCTGCCAGGCGCCGGCTTCAGTTAATGCAGCTGAGCCGCTCCAGGCAAATAACGCTAATTCACGGCAAGGGACCTGCGGATAGATACGGCTGCTCAGGCAGGCTTCGCCATCATTGACGAAAACCTCAACCGAAGAGCTATCGAAAAATATCCGCAGGTTGAGATCCGCCCCGGCGGTCAACGGCACGCTGCGCGTCCCGCACAGGCCAAACTGCGGATAATGCCGCTCCACCACCAAACGCTGCTGTTGGGCATCCACGTAGATGCGCAGGCCCTCGCCAAAGCGCAGACCATACTGCTCAGCGCTGCTGCGGGCGCAGTCCCAGCGCAGGTGCACCTCCATCGCCTCGCAGTTGTCGACCATCGTCGTCTGCTGGTTGTTCAGGGTGCTGACCGGCCACGGGAACCAGGCGCCGCGCAGGCTCTCCACTTCTTTCGCCGGGCGCATCTGCAGGCGGTTATCCGCGCTCAGGCTCAGCTCGCGCGGCAGGGAGAGCATGCCCGCCCAGCCGTCCTGCTGCTCCGGCAGCGGCGATTCCCACATATCCAGCCAGCCAATCACGATCCGCCGGCCATCGGGGGTGGCGAAGCTTTGCGGGGCATAGAAATCGTGGCCGTGGTCCATCTCCCTGAATTCGCCGTGGCGAATAAAACGCTGCCCCGGCTGCCACTCGCCGATCAGATAGCCGCTCTGGAACAGATTGCGGTTGCGGAATCCTTCGGCCTGCATCCCCTGTGGGGAAAACATCAGGACGCGCTTGCCGTTGAGAGTGAAGAAGTCCGGGCACTCCCACATGTAGCCCATGGTGCTTTCCGCTTCATCCAGCACGCCCGCATCCTGCCACTGGCGCAGATCGGTTGAACGGTACAGCCGTACCTGGCCGGTATCGCCTTCACGCGCGCCGACGATCATGTACCAGCTATCCCCTTCCCGCCAGACCTTCGGATCGCGGAAGTGGTGCATGCCTGGAGGGGTGTCGACCACCATCCCCTGGCGCTCAAAGTGGATCCCGTCGCGGCTGGTGGCCAGACACTGCACCTGATACAGATTGGCTTCGTCGCCAGGATCGCCGTGGAACTTATGCCCGGTGTAAATCAGCGCCAGGGTATCACCATCGACCACGGCCGAACCGGAGAAGCAGCCGTCTTTATCTTCCGGCCCCTCCGGCGCCAGCGCCACCGGCAGGTGCTCCCAGTGCACCAGATCCTTACTGCGCGCGTGCCCCCAGTGCATCGGCCCCCACTGGGTGGAATACGGGTGATGCTGATAAAAGGCATGGTACCAGCCGTCGAACCACACCAGACCGTTAGGGTCGTTGATCCACCCGGCGCGGGCCGCCAGGTGATAGTGTGGATACCAGCGCAGATTGAGCGCCTGGCGTTGTGTCTGCAGTACCTGTTCAGCCCGGGAGATTGTGTAAGTCATCATTTTCACTCTTTTTGATTCAGATAGCGGTAGGTTGCGACACCAGCGGATCGGCCGAGGATTTACCGGAGCGCAACAAGAAGATGGAGATAAAGGTGGTGCAGAACACCAGCAGGCCCATGATCAGATAGGACTGGGCGAAGCCATATTTTTCATAGCTGTAGCCCGCCAGCGGCGACAAGACGCTGGCAATGATCGAGCTGGTGCAGGCGAAACCCACCAGATAGAGGGTGGAGGAGAGGCGTTTATCAAAGTTGATGCTGTTGTACTTAAAGATAGCCACCAGCAGTATCGGCAGCTCCACCGCGTGCAGCAGTTTGGTAATGGAGATCAGCAGCGGCCCCTCCACCAGGCCAGAGGCCACCATGCGCATCGCCATCACCATGCCGGCGAAAATCAGACCGTTCTTGGCGCCGATACGGTTCACCAGCCACGGCGCGCAGAACATGCCGGCCGCCTCGAGGAACACCTGGAAGGAGTTGAGATAACCATACATCTCATTGCCTTCCTGCAGGGTCGCGAACTGCGATGAGAAATAGACCGGGAACTGCTGGTCATAGACGCCGTAGATGCAGGTGCCGATGACGAAAAAGACCAGCGCCCAGAACCGAGGCAGCGTCAGCAGGCGCAGTGCATCTTCCAGCGTCACCTTACCGCCCGATACCGCCTCCTGCATCGCATGCGGCGCCGAGGAGACCCGCAGCCGCGCCAGCAGGATAAAGAACACCAGCCCTGAGCAACTGGCGACGAGGAAGTTAAGCTGCGGATTGATATTAAACAGCAGGCCGGCGAAGAAGGTGGCCACCGCCCAGCCGAGCGAGCCCCACATCCGTGCCCTGCCGAATTCAAACTGGCTCTGACGCGCCACGCGCTCGGTGTAGGATTCCAGCACGCCAATGCCGCCGTTAAAGGTCAGGCCGATGTAGATCCCGCCGAAGATGCTGCCCAACAGGACGTTAATCTTCAGCAGGTGGCCGAACAGCAGATACGCCGGACCGGAGAGGATCAGCAGCGCGGTGATATACCAGAGCAGATGTTTGCGCAGCCCCAGTTTGTCCTGAATGAAGCCATAGCAAACTTGCGCAAACAGCGCGGAAACCGACAGTACGGCATAGATAATACCGGTATCGCCAGCCTTTAACCCAACCTCCTGGTGAAGCCAGATAGAGAGCAAGGAGCCGGATGACGACCAGGTCACGAAAAAGAAAAACAGTAAGGCACTGAGCAACGGGTAACTGTGTGAGTGATGCGCTTTCATCATGACATTCTCGTGTTAGAGGAATGCAATTATGGTAACGTTAACAAAAAACAAAACGCAGGGGGATTCGCTGCGATACATGATGTTAATCACAAAAGTTAACGTTAACATAATGAAGATGCGATCGCGATCAAATATTAACCGCGGCAGCGTTCAGGACGGAGATAGCAGAAAATCGTTTCACTCTTTTACATCAGCGACTTAGTTGTATAGCCTGTACTCTGCAGCCACGGCGGAGGAAAAAATGGCGTCCCTGAAAGATGTAGCAAAACTGGCGAATGTATCTCTGATGACCGTCTCGCGGGCGCTGAACACCCCGGAGCGGCTCAAGCCGGAGACCCTGGCCCGCGTGCAGGCCGCCATCGCCGAGACCAACTACGTCCCCGACCTGTCGGCGAAGAAGATCCGCGGGGCGCGCGCCACCCCCAGCACCATCGGCGTGCTGGCGCTGGATACCGTCACCACGCCCTTTTCGGTGGAGATCACCCTCTCGATCGAAGAGACCGCCCGCGCCCACGGCTGGAACAGCTTTGTGGTCAACATGTTTTCGGACGATAGTCCGGAAGCGGTGGTCGACCTGCTCCTCTCCCACCGTCCGGACGGCATTATCTTTACCACCATGGGGCTGCGCCAGGTGCCGCTGCCGGACAAACTGCTGACTCTGCCCTGCGTGCTGGCCAACTGCGAAAGCCTCAGCCAGCCGGTGGCCAGCTATATCCCGGACGATGAACAGGGCCAGTACGACGCGGTGAAAGCCCTGCTTGCCGCTGGCTATCGTCATCCGCTGTGCCTGCACTTACCCGCCAGCCAGCTGGCGACGATCCGCCGCCGCCAGGGGCTGGAGCGCGCCTGCCGGGAGGCGGGTATCGAACCGGACCATCTGATCCATTCGTATATGGGCCAGGGCGATGAGCATTACCACGATATCCCGGCGGTGGTGCTGGCGCATATCCGCGAGGGTAAACCTGGCTTTGACTCGGTGATCTGCGGCAACGATCGCATCGCGTTTATGGTCTATCAGACGCTGCTGGGTCAGGGGTTACGCATTCCCCAGGACGTGGCGGTGGTGGGATACGACAATATGGTGGGCATTGGCGATCTGTTTCTGCCGCCGCTCTCCACGGTGCAGCTGCCGCACTACGACATCGGGCGCCTGAGCGCCCTGCATATCATTCACGGCGACAACCATCGGGAGACGCGCAAAGTCGCCAGCCCGTGGTTGCCGCGCGCCTCACATTAACGGTTACCGATGTTGCGCAGCTTCTCGCCCGCCATCAGGTTGCGCTCAATGTGCTCGAGGGTGACATTCTTGGTTTCCGGGATCAGCCAGAAGGTGACGCCGATAAAGGCCACGTTGAGCACCGTGTAGAGCCAGAAGGTACCGGCGGCGCCAATCGCGTCAAGCAGCGTCAGGAAGGTGGCGCCGATGATCATGTTCGACACCCAGTTGGTGGTGGTCGAGCAGGTGATACCGAAATCGCGGCATTTCAGCGGCTGGATCTCGGAGCAGAGGATCCACACCACCGGCGCCGCGCTCATCGCATACCCGGCAATACACATCATGGTCATGCCGACGGAAAGCCAGGAGAGACCGCTGGAGGCGGTGCCATTGTCGAACTGCATCAGGCAGTAACCCAGCACCAGGGTGCCCAGCGCCATCACGCTAAAGCCGATTTTTAGCGCCGGCTTACGACCCGCTTTATCCACCGTGAACACCGCAATAAAGGTGGCAAACATAAAGGTCAGGCCCACCACCAGAGTGGCGATCATCTGCTGTTCGGTAGTGGTAAAGCCCGCCATTTTAAAGATACGCGGCGCGTAGTACATGATGATGTTCATGCCGGTGAACTGCTGCATCGCCTGCAGCAGCATGCCAAGGAACACCGCCCGGCGCACGTTACGATTGACCTTAAACAACGCCCAGCCGCCCTGCTTCAGCTTCAGGCTCTCACGGATCTCGTTAAGCTCGTCGCGCGCCTTTTCCGAGGTATCGCGCAGCATCCGCAGCACCTCTTCCGCTTCGATATGGCGTCCTTTCTCCGCCAGCCAGCGCGGGCTGTTCGGCAAAAAGACGACCAGAATAATCAGGATCACCGCCGGCAGTGCCAGCACGCCTAACATGGCGCGCCAGTTACCGCTGTAGCTAAAGGCGGTATCGGAAAGAAACGCCAGCACAATGCCGAGGGTCACCATCAGCTGGTACATACTGATCATTTTCCCGCGCACGTTCTCACTGGCCATCTCGGAGAGGTACAACGGCGCGGTATAGGAAGCGATCCCGACGGCCACCCCCAACACCACGCGGGCTATCAGCAGCACCTCCACGCTGGCGGCAAAAGCGGAGCCGATAGAGCCGGCAACAAAGAGCACAGCCCCCGCCATCAGGCTGTATTTACGGCCGAGGCGGAACGACAGCCAGCCGTTAAACAGCGCACCGATCGCCGCCCCCAACATCATACTGCTGACCACCCACTCCTGAAGCTGGCTGGATAAGGTGAAGTGGTCGGTAATAAAGGGCAGCGCCCCGGATATCACGCCGATATCCAGGCCAAAGAGCAACCCCGCTACCGCCGCAGCGATAGAAACAAACCAGTTCATCCGCCGGGTGTCACGTTGTGTCCGCGGCGTTAATGCAGAGTCGTTACTGATTGAAGTCATTTTTATTCCTGCCACACAGAGAAAGACATAGGACGAAAGTACGTGACTGGCGGAGGAGTTTGTCAGGCTGGATAAGCCAAAGATATGGACTATTTTGCTGGCAGGAGAGGTTTTGTGATGGACATTAAACTTTCTAAGGAACAAAAAATGCGTTTGTCATAGTGAATAACCCTGTCCATACAGGGCAGTAACATTAATCAGGCGATATAGAATATGGACGATTATCACTTATTGATATGGACAATAATTGCTCACTCGGCCGGTGCGATACTCACCGCCCCGGCCTCGCGGAGGGGGTTAGCGCGCCAGCCAGCCGCCGTCCACCGCCACCGTGTAGCCATTGATGTAATCGGAAGCTGGGGAGGCAAGGAATACCACCGGCCCCATCAGATCGGCCGGCAGGCCCCAGCGCCCGGCGGGAATGCGGTCGAGAATTTCGCTGCTACGCTGTTCGTCAGCGCGCAGCTGCTGGGTGTTATTGGTCGCCATATACCCCGGAGCGATGGCGTTGACGTTGATATTGTGTTTGGCCCATTCGTTCGCCAGCAGGCGGGTCACGCCCATCACCGCGCTTTTGGACGCCGTATACGATGGCACACGGATCCCGCCCTGGAATGACAGCATGGAGGCGATGTTAATGATCTTCCCGCCGCTGCCCTGGGCGATAAAGTGCTTCGCCGCCGCCTGGGACATGAAAAATACGCTCTTGATGTTCAGGTTCATGACGTCGTCCCAGTCCTTTTCGCTGAACGCCAGCGCGTCCTCGCGGCGGATCAGCCCGGCGTTATTGACCAGAATATCAATATGGCCGAATTCCGCCACCGCACGCTCCAGCAGCTGGGGGATACCGTCGATCTGGCGCAGGTCGGCGGTCAGGCTGAGAAAGCGGCGTCCCAGCGCCGTCACCCGTTCGATGGTTTCCACGGGCTCGACGATATTGATACCAACAATATCGCAACCTGCTTCCGCCAGCCCGAGGGCCATTCCCTGACCTAAACCGGTATCGCATCCGCTCACGACGGCTACTTTTCCCTGCAGGGAGAATGCATCAAGAATCATAATGTGTTCCTTAATCGTTCAGAGCCTGCTGCGTGCAGGCAAGGTTCTCTCGGCCCTGCCCACGCCGATGGCGGAGCTGAGCGTGGGGTGAACTCTCGGGCATAGCCCACCATAATGAAAATAAAACAGAGTTCCGTTTTTGCTGATGGGTGCCATCTTAGCCCTGCCCCCTGTCATTTTCAATAATATTTAAAACGATGTTTCATTTTTTATGATGGCGATTACAAAAAAAGAAAAAGCGAAGGCACCCGGCGGCACGCGCCGGGCGGGAGAGGTGTTAAAAGGACGATGATTCAACCGGTTGTCTGGAGAGGCGAACAAAGAGAGGCCAGCAGGCCGCTGAAAATGCGGGAATTACGCTGAACTGCGTGAGGCATCACAAATAATGAAACGACGTTTTGATAAATTAACACTCATCTTTTAAAACACATCACACAGCGACACGCCTCTGGTCCAGCGGCATCGCAGGAAAGAAAGGAGCACTACATGGCTAAAGGCATGCGGGTCAAACTGAATTATCAGGTCAGCCACGATCCGGATACCGGAGCGGAAGTTACCCGCTTAACCCCTCCGGAGGTCACCTGTCATCGCAACTACTTCTATCAGAAGTGTTTTTTTAACGATGGCAGCCATTTACTGTTCGCCGGCGAGTTTGACGGCCACTGGAACTACTATCTGCTGAATATCGCCAGCGCCGAGGCCATCCAGCTGACGGAAGGCGCCGGGGATAACACCTTCGGCGGCTTCCTCTCCCCGGACGATAAGTCGCTTTATTACGTGAAAAATGACCGCACCCTGCTGGAGGTGAATCTGACCACCCTCGTTGAGCGCGAAGTTTATCGCGTCAGTGATGACTGGGTCGGCTACGGCACCTGGGTGGCAAACAGCGATTGCAGCAAACTGGTGGGCATTGAGATTGCGAAAAGCGACTGGACGCCGCTCAACGACTGGCAGATTTTCCATGACTTCTTTCACAAAGGACCACACTGCCGCCTGCTGCGCGTCGATCTGCACAGCGGTGAGAGCCAGGTGATCCATGAGGAAAAAATCTGGTTGGGACACCCAATCTATCGTCCCTTCGACGACCACACCGTCGCCTTCTGCCATGAAGGGCCGCACGATCTGGTGGACGCCCGCATGTGGCTGGTCAATGAAGATGGCAGCCACGTCCGCAAAGTGAAAACGCATGCCCCGGGCGAAAGCTGCACCCATGAATTCTGGGTACCGGACGGTTCGGCGCTGATCTACGTCTCCTATCTGAAAGGTCAGCAGGGGCGGACGATCTATCGCTTTGATCCCGAAAGCGGCGTCAACGAGGCCCTGATGACGATGCCGGCCTGCTCGCATCTGATGAGCAATTTCGACGGCACGCTGCTGGTGGGCGATGGCTCAGGGACCCCGGTGGATGTCAAAGATACCGGCGGCTACTCCATTGATAACGATCCTTATCTGTATGTCTTTAACGTGGCGCAAAAACGCTACTTCCGCGTCGCGCGTCATGATACCTCGTGGGCGACGGTGGCCAACAGCCGTCAGGTGACTCATCCACACCCCTCGTTTACCCCGGACGACAGCGCCATTCTGTTCAGCTCCGATAAAGACGGTAAACCGGCCATCTATATCGCGAAATTACCCGAGCATCCGCCAATGCTGAGCGCCTGATCCACACCACACTTCTTTCTGTAACTGGCCTTGCCCTTCTTCGTGGAGGGCTTTTTTGTCCCTTCTCTTTCCCCCATAAAAAACCCCGGCTGACGGCGCCGGGGAAAACAAACGATGAGGGCTGAATGGTCTGTCAGAACGAGTAGGCCACCCCAACGCGGAAGCGGGTCTGACGATCGCTGCGGTCGTTCACCCCGACGTTGCCAATTTCACCATACGGTGACCAGTTGTTATCCAGCTTATAAGCCACCTTCACGTTATATTCCTGCGAGTAGGGTTTGTTGTCGTTACGGCTGACCCCCTCGGAACTGCGGGCATAGACATAGTTCAGCTCTGTACGCCAGTCACCAAGCGCAAACCCGGCCCACGCATCGCCGCGGTTAACTTTGTCATCATCTTTACCGGCGTTGTTCGGATAGCGGGTGTATTCATAGCGATAGCGAGCGGCGACATAGAAGCCGTTGTCGAAGCTGTATTGCACGTGGAGGTGCGGCTTGTAGATGGAGCGGCTGTCGTTGCTCTCAATGGTAAACCCGGGGGTGAGGAAAAAGTTCGACGTTGCTTTCCAGCGCCAGCTAATGGTGTCTTCATGACCATTACCCACCACATCTGAATAGGGCTGCGAACCGTTGTCGCCACCCGAACGCCATTTGGCCTCGACGGTAAAGCCTAGCCCGTTGGCAAAACGGTGGGAAACGGAGACGCGGTCGGCATTACTTTTATCGCTCTTACCGCCATCAATGAATTCATGACGTAAATCTATCGTTACCGCAGTCGCCGCAAAAGACATACCACAGAGGGCGGCCAGAACCAGAGATCGTTTTAACATAGGGTACCCCTTATAATAAATAAAATGTCATTTCGTTTTTATGAAACGTTATTTTATTTTTTAAGCACCTTAGTTTTAGTGACCAGGATCGTAGTTATTTGTTTCAAAAAATGTGGCACAACAAGACGTGACGGAGCTCAATAAATTCGCCAGGGGGGAAGTGAAATACGCGAGAAAAAGCAGGGTTCGGCAAAGCGCGGCGCATAAAAAAGGCCTCCCGCAGGAGGCCATGTAGATCGAGACAGAGCGTCAGGCGCGCTCTACCGCCAGCGCCACGCCCTGACCGCCGCCGATGCACAGCGTCGCCAGCCCTTTACGGGCATCACGCTTGATCATTTCATGCACCAGCGATACCAGGATCCGGCAGCCGGAGGCGCCGATGGGGTGGCCGAGCGCGATCGCGCCGCCGTTGACGTTGACCCGCCGTTCATCCCACTCCAGTACCCGGCCAACCGAGATCGCCTGAGCGGCAAAGGCCTCATTGGCTTCGATCAGATCGACGTCGTCCAGCCGCCAGCCGGCCCGCTCCAGACAGCGACGGGTGGCGTGCACCGGGGCAATACCCATCAGCGCCGGATCGACGCCGACGCTGGCGAAGGCGCGGATCCGCGCGAGGATCGGCAGCCCCAGTTCAAGGGCTTTGGCTTCACTCATCATCATCACCGCCGCCGCGCCGTCGTTGATGCTGGAGGCGTTGCCGGCGGTCACCGACCCGAGGCGGTCGAAGGTGGGCTGCAGGCTGGCCAATCCTTCCGCGCTGGCATCCACCCGCGGTTGTTCATCGGTATCCACGGTGCGCGCCGCGCCGTTATGCTCGGTAATCACCGGGACAATCTCGTCGCGAAAGCGGCCGGAATCAATCGCCTTGCGCGCCTTATGCTGTGAGCTGAGCGCCCACGCGTCCTGCAGTTCGCGGCTGATGCCGTATTCCCGGGCGAGGTTTTCCGCCGTAACGCCCATATGATAATCGTTGAAGGCATCCCACAGGCCGTCATGCACCAGGCTGTCAATCAGCTGGCTGTTGCCCAACTGGGCGCCGGTGCGGCTGTCGGTGAGTACATGCGGAGCGCGGCTCATATTCTCCTGGCCGCCGGCGATCACCACATCCGCTTCCCCGCACTGAATCGCCTGGGTGGCGAGGTGCAAAGCCTTCAGGCCGGAGCCGCAGACGTCGTTGATGGTAATGGCCGATACAGTGTTAGGCAGCCCGCCGCGAATTGCGGACTGGCGCGCGGGGTTTTGCCCGGTACCGGCGGTCAGCACCTGGCCGAGGATCACCTCATCCACACTCTGCGGATCGATCCCTGTCTGCTCAACCAGCGCTTTCAATACCACACTCCCCAGCTCGACGGCTGAATGGCGCGATAAGGCGCCCTGAAAGCAGCCAATCGGCGTTCGCAGCGCCCCGACGATCACGACATCCTTCATCCTCTACCCCTGCCCATGCTTTTGCGCAAAGAAACAGCGATATACTAGATAATTGTTATCAAAAAACTTTGTAATTGTTTAAAAAAAGTGAAGCCAATCACAAAGAAACCGCTTTTTATTAACGTTCACGCCGCTGCAGATGCTCACGCAGCCAGCTGCCGGCCGCCCCCGGCGGCGCTTTCTTATTCCACAGCAGATCGACCGAAATCGCCCGCGGCCAGCCGGGAATGTCAAGCGCCACCAGCCCGCCCTGCGGCGCAAACTCCGCCACCAGCGCACAGGGCAGAATGCACCAGCCGAATCCCTGCACTGCCATGCTGAGCAGCAGCAGGTAGTTTGGCGCCGACCAGACCTGACCTGCGGCAGGTTCGGTGGCGCTGGCCAGAAAGGTGCTCAACCGCAGCTCACGCCAGCTGCGCAGCTCATCCCAGACGACCTTGCCCTGCGCCGCCAGCGGATGGTCAGGCGCCACGTAAATGCCCATCGCCGTCTGCAGCGGCAGGCGGGTGCTGCCGATGTCGGTCGGGTAGCGATCTCTGGCCTCAATCAGCCCCACCTGGGCGCGGGCTTTTTGCAGGAGATCGATCACATCCTCGTCTTCGCCAATCAAACACTCAAACTCGGTATGGGGAAAGCGGCGGTCAAACTGCACCAGCAGATCTTCCAGCACGTCCGGGTGCAGGGTGTCCGAGAGCACGAAGGTCAGTCGCGGTTCCGTCTCACCGGCGAGCGACATCGCCAGCTCATCCAACCGCTCGCTGGCGGCGAGGATCGCTTTGACGTAGCTCAGCACCTGCTCCCCCTGCGGCGTCAGCGTCGGCTGCCGCGTTGCCCTGTCAAAGAGGGTCACGCCGAGATCGGCCTCCAGGTTGGCGATAGCGGTACTGATCGTCGACTGGCTTTTACGCAGGCGACGGGCGGCAGCGGAAAACGATCCGCAGTCAACCGCCTCCACAAAGGCGGTTAACGCTTCCGGGGAATAACGCATAATCTATCTACTTTATCGATGGTTTCTATCTTTTGTTTATCATGTTTTTCCATAAAATGCCGGGTAATTTCCTGTTCAGGCTAAAACTGGAGGTCGCTCGCCATGCAACAGATCCCTCATCAGCGCAAGACGCTTACGGAACGCGTTATCCACGCCATCACCTTCGAAGGACTGGCGACGCTGATCCTCGCCCCTACCGCCGCCTGGCTGATGCAGCGCTCGGTCGTGGAGATGGGCGGGCTGAGTATTCTGCTCGCCACCCTGGCGATGGTATGGAACATCATCTATAACGCGATGTTCGATCGCCTGTGGCCGGTCTCCCGCTTTCCCCGCCAGCTGAAAGTGCGTGCGCTGCACGCGCTGGGCTTTGAGACCGGATTCATCATCATTGGCGTCACCATGGTGGCGATCGTGCTGGGCGTATCGCTCTTGCAGGCGTTTATGCTGGAGATCGGCTTCATGCTCTTCTTCCTGCCCTACACCATGGCGTTTAACTGGGCATGGGACACCCTGCGCGAGCGCGTTATCCGCCGCCGCCGCCCACGCCAGCCGGCGCGCGGGTAGTGCCCCGGGCGGATCCTCCACGATCCGCCGCGACTTTATCACCAAAAACTATCGCAACAGACGAACCATAAATATGGTAAATTGCACTCCTTTTTTTTGGTTTACCGGTTGATAAAGTCGCATAATGTCTAAAATTTGGTCTAAAGAAGAAACTCTATGGAGTTTTGCCTTATATGGCACTGCAGTAGGCGCTGGGACGCTATTTCTACCGATCCAGCTGGGTTCGGCTGGCGCCATTGTCCTGTTCATCACCGCGCTGGTCGCCTGGCCGCTCACCTACTGGCCTCACAAAGCGCTGAGCCAGTTTATTCTCTCGGCCAATATCGCGCCGGGAACCGGGATCACCGGCGCAGTCAATCACTACTATGGTAAGAAAATCGGCAACCTGATCACCGGCCTCTATTTCCTCGCCTTCTTCGTCGTGGTGCTCATCTATGCCGTGGCCATCACCAACTCGCTGGCCGAGCAGGTGGCGCATCGTACGCCGGTGACCCCCACGCTGCGCGCGCTGCTGAGCCTGGGCGTTGTGCTGGTCCTCAACCTGATCTTTCTCATGGGTCGGCAGGTCACCATCAAGGTGATGGGCTTTCTGGTCTTCCCGCTTATCGCCTGCTTCCTGTTTCTCTCCCTCTATTTAATCCGCGACTGGCATCCTGAGCACCTCACCAGCCAGATGCAGTTCAGCACGCACACGCTCCATCAGATCTGGATCTCCATTCCCGTGATGGTTTTCGCTTTTAGCCATACGCCGATCATTTCTACTTTTGCTATCGACCAGCAGGAGAAACATGGCGACCTGGCCATGGGTAAATGCAAAAAAATCATGAAGGTGGCCTACACCATCATCTGCGCCAGCGTGCTGTTTTTCGTCTTCAGCTGTCTGCTGGCGATCCCGGCGACCTATATTGAAAGCGCCCGCGATCAGGGGGTGACCATCCTTTCCGCCCTGTCGATGGTGCCGGGCGCGCCCGGCTGGCTGGCGGTAACCGGCATCATCGTTGCCGTGGTCGCCATGTCTAAATCCTTCCTTGGCACCTACTTCGGGGTGATTGAAGGCGCCAGTGAAATCGTCAAGAGTTCGCTGGGGCTGGTCGGCGTGCGTAAGAGCCGCGCCTTCAACCGGGCGATGTCGATCCTGCTGGTCTCCGCCTTCACCTTTGCGGTGTGCTTTATCAACCCGAATGCCATTTCGATGATCTACGCCATCAGCGGGCCGCTTATCGCCATGATCCTGTTTATCATGCCCACGCTGTCCACCTGGCTTATTCCAGCGCTTAAACCGTACCGCTCGGTGGGTAACGCCATTACGCTGGTGGTCGGCCTGCTCTGCGTTTCAGTGATGTTCTTTGGCTAATCGCCTCTGGCGGCAGCGGCTTACCTGAGCCGCTGCCGCACATTCTGACAACATTCTCGCCCTTCCCTTTCCCCTGAGCGGATTACACTTACGGCTTAGCCACCGTAAGGAGAGTTCGTATGTCCAGTGTCACCTTATCCGGTCGCGGCACGCTCGGCGATCGCCAGGTTTATCGGTTGGGTTATGGCGCGATGCAGCTGGCCGGCCCCGGCGTCTTCGGCCCGCCGAAAGATCCCGAAGAGGCGGTGCGCGTCCTGCAGGCCGCCGTCGAGGCCGGGGTAAACCATATCGATACCTCTGATTTTTACGGTCCGCATGTGACCAATCAATTGATCCGCAAAGCGCTCCATCCCTATTCTGACGACCTGTGTATTGTCACCAAGGTTAGCGCCCGCCGCGACGAGAAGGGCAACTGGCTGCCGGCCATGTCGCCTGCCGAACTGACCCAGGCCGTCGAGGATAATTTGCGTAACCTGGGGCTCGACGTGCTGGAGGTGGTGAACCTGCGCAGTATGCTCAGCCCTCACGGCCCGGTGGAAGGCTCGCTGGAGGCGCCGCTCACTACCCTGCTGGAGCTCAAAGCGCGGGGATTGATCCGCCATATCGGCCTCAGCAACGTGACGGCAAAACAGGTCGCGGATGCGCAGAAAATGACGCCCATCGTCTGCGTGCAAAACCTCTATAACATTGCCCATCGCGCCGACGACGCGCTGGTCGATGCGCTCGCCGCGCAGCACATCGCGTGGGTGCCCTTCTTCCCGTTGGGTGGTTTTACGCCACTCCAGGCGCAGGAGCTGAACGAGGTCGCGGCCTCGCTTGAGGCGACGCCGATGCAGGTCGCCCTGGCCTGGCTGCTTCAGCGTTCGCCGAATATTCTGCTGATCCCCGGCACGTCTTCCCGCACGCATCTGGCGGAAAATATTGCCGCCGCGCAGCTGGTCCTGCCGGCCGACGCCCTGCGCATCCTCGATAATATCGCCACCCGCGCACGCCTCTGACCCGTGGGGAGAAATGGGGGGAACGACAGCTATCCTTAATATTTGCCTGGAAAAACCTCAACACTGCTGGCACTATAGATCTTACAAATGGGGTGTGATCGACGATCGTTTTCTCATTATCCCCGTTAATCAAACTACTGTTTTTATCCTTCGACCGGTCTCCAGCATGGAGGCCGTTGTCGTTTTTGTCATGACCAAAATTTGAAACTCTTGATTACAGGAAACACAATATCAAATTCCAAGTTTATACATATCAATCTGGCTGCAAAGATAGCCAATAACATCAAACGCTCATAAAAACATCTGATTAACCCAATCAGAATGTTGCTATTGCTATAAGAAAAATCAAACGCCTCACGACAACTATTTACAAGGGATGCACATGACAGAGGGAACGATAAAGACCAGTAAGTATGAAATTATTGCT
This sequence comes from Klebsiella sp. X1-16S-Nf21, assembly GCF_002837615.1. NCBI lineage: Bacteria > Pseudomonadati > Pseudomonadota > Gammaproteobacteria > Enterobacterales > Enterobacteriaceae > Klebsiella > Klebsiella sp. X1-16S-Nf21. The sequence goes on along the minus strand of NZ_PJDK01000078.1, from coordinate 9,149 downwards.
ATTTTCAGAGAGGAGTTGCGCAAACGTACTGAAATTGAAATATTTTTTAACAACACGAGTATCGTAACCCAACTGACACGTGTGGATTTTGCCGAGTTCCATATTCAGACTCACCGCAAAATCCCGCCGGGGCATAAAATTCGCTTTCTCCTGCATAGTGATTCAGGGAAAATAGAGTTTAATGCACCCCTGACAAAACATGACAATAGCGGTGTGGATAAAGGTATCCGCTACGCCTTTTCTTTGCCTGAATGTCTGCAGGTCGTACAGCGCCGCCGCGATCCCCGTTTTCGTTTACGCCACGAACATGATTTTTATTGCCGCGGTCGCCATAAAAATGGCGAAAACTATCTTTTCGACATCAAAGACATTTCAGATGGCGGTTGCGCATTGATGACCAGGACGCCGAACCTGAAATTTCTCAGTCATAACGCCTTACTGAAAAATGCTGTACTGATGCTCGCGGAATATGGTGAGATCACCATTGACCTGGTGATAAAGAATGTCATTGTTATCACCCTTGATGACGCCAATGAAGAGAGTGAAAGCTACTATCAGATATCCTGCCAGTTTAAGTTCCGCCATCTCGATGACCAGCGCAGAATAGAGAAGATACTGCTGGACCTGATCTTAGAAGCCAAGCGCAAAAAGAGAATCTGATACCCTTGGACAGTATATTGCTGTACACCAATGATAATCTCATTGGTCACTCAATCTATCACTACCTTATTGATAGCCATGAAAATATCACCCGTCTTGGTTATGGCGACGTTATCCATGGGAAACATCTACCACTGGCTCAGACGGTTATTTTCAATTTAATTAATAAGGATATTTCTGCCATCAGAATCGTCGACCTGCTGAACGCGCTTCGCCTTTCTCTGCAGCGCTGCCAACAGCCGGTACTGGTGGTGAAAAGCGACATTGTCGCCCTGTGCAGAGAGTTGATAACTATTGATAATGCTATGATTATTAGCGAAAAATCTCCATTATCTCTTTTTTCCTCTATCGTCAAGCGCGCAGAGGGCGCCAGCGAACTGCCACCGCGAAGGTTGCGCAAACAGCTGTCGCCACGAGAGTGCCAGATCCTCGAACTGCTGATTGCCAACAATAATAACAAGCGTATTGCCGCCCTGCTCGGCATTGCTCATAAAACGGTTCACAGCCATCGTATCCATATCATGCAAAAGCTGGGCATTGATAATTCCCGCGCGATGAACCAGCGTATTGCCGCACTCCATCAATGTTAAATTATGCTCCAGTAAATCAACAGCGGATAAAGCGTACTTATTCGCTGTTGATTTACATTTCCTGCCATTCCCATTAATCATCAGGTAGCCTATAATTAGTGTATCCTCTGCCTATTGTCTGACTAACCTCGTGATGAGGGATAATGAACACTAAAATAACCGAAGACAACATTTTATCTCGTAATGATATCGCTGTACGCTACGTCTTTCAGAAAATGTTTTCCCCACAAGGTACCTTAGTCGCGGTTGAATGCCTGAGCCGCTTCGATAATCTTACCGTCTCTCCTGAGTATTTTTTTCGTCATGCTACCGCGGCGGTTCGTGAGCGTATTTTTCTCGAGCAACTGGCATTGATTGAAAAACATAAAGATTGGTTTTTACGCAACAATATTTCCGCCACCATTAACGTCGATGACCATATCCTGAATCTGCTGCGTCAGAAGGAAATAAAAGATAAAATTACCGCACTCGCCTGCGTCCATTTCGAAGTGACCGAAAACGCCGAGAATCTTCTCAATAATTCCCTGGCCGCCTGGCAAAACCCGCAAGATACCTCGCTGTGGCTCGATGACTTCGGCTCAGGCTATGCAGGGATTAACGCCATCAGAGGTTATCATTTTGACTATGTCAAAATTGATAAAGATTTTTTCTGGCATCTGATGCGCAAAGAGTCCGGTCGCCAGTTAATGGATGCCCTGGTGACCTTTTTATCCCGCAATCATCACAACGTGATTATTGAGGGGGTGGAAAGCGAAGACCATAAAAAATGGTTGCAGGGAATGGAGTGGTTTGCCATTCAGGGCCATTACTGGCAGGAAGTCAGTATTGAACAACTGGTTGCTGAAGATATTACCCGATAAAAAAAGCCGGGGATTCTCCGGCTTTTTTGCATTGCTTAATTATAAACTAATTCCCACGTTGCCCAACTGGTAATCGGCCCACTGGTGGCGCTTTTTGGCGTTGGCGAAACGTAGCCCACGTAATAGGTGAACAGCCCACCGCTGACCGCGTTTTCCTGCAAATGCACCTGATTTTGCTGCGGGTCCGCCGGGACAATTTTATTACTTTTATCCAGCGTATTATTATCATTGGTCGACAGTGCCAGATAAATATTCTGCGCCCCATCTGGCAAGGTATTGGCCAGATAGCCCGCATTCTCATTCCCGACCGCCGTCAGTAAAAAACCGTCAATCCAGCGAACGCTGACCCGTCGCACTTCGTCCTGCGAGGCGGCCCCACCGTCATGGCGCAACTGACAGTTTGACAGCGCCAGGGTAAATGGCTGCGGCTTCATAAACGCCCCGGCCCCGCGATCGTGCACTTCCGCCAGGCTGACCGGCGCCAGCCAGACGTTGCCATTGCCGGCATGCTGACCGCCATTCAGCGCGACGCTGCAGGAAATATCCGTCACCCGCCCGGCAAATTCGACCCGTCCGCGGTCATAATTGGTCTCGAAACCCCACGCCGAGGGGGCGGCGAGGCTGCCGCAGAATATCAGCCACGCGATAGTGTGTTTCGGCAATCCCTTCATTCCCCCTCCCGTATTAATCGTACGTCAGGTTAAAGATCATATGCGACTCCACCTCGCCGGTGCTGGTCGTCGGGCCATACTGATAAAAGCGCGCGTGCAGCGGTATGGTGATGTAGCGGATCTCCTGATTATTCAAGCGGCCAACGGTGTATTTCTTATTAAACTGCAGCGGCGATCCATCCTTCAGTACCTGAATACCGACGCCTTTTGCCATACCGCTACCGGCCTTTTCATTGAGCAACGCGCCCATAGTCGCCGTCGTGCTGGTAGCCAACGTTCCGGAAAACGAGGTGCTGATGTTGGCATACCCGGTTTCGCTCAGGCCGCCGCTGCACTGCAGATCGATATTAAAATCTTTCCCGCCCGCGGTAGTGCCCACCCCTTTCAGGTCACTGCGCCGGATGGAGCCCACATCGACATTCATATTCTTCCCGCTCATCACCGTACAGGAGGGCGAGACCACGGTGATGGCGTTGGCGCTCAGATAGGTTTCGAGGATCGGGTTGCCGCCGCTCTCCCAGTCATAGGAGGTGTATTTCCCTGTTGCCAGGGTGCCGCTGCCGGTGGTTGCCGCGGTTTTGATTATCTCCAGGGTAAAGCGCGATCCCTCCAGCGAATAGTTGGTGGTACCCGATACCCGAGACGAAAAGACGTCGGGATAGACGATATTGACCGTCGCGCCGCCGCGGCTGAAACGCATGCCGATACCCGGCACGTTGGTGGAATAGATTTTATTCCCGAGGTCCGTGGCCCCTGGCGCAACAATCTTTGCCGCGAAGCGGTTGGTGCCGGAGGTACAGCGATAGCTCGCGCCGCCGGGGGCGCTCATCGTCCAGTCGCGGGTGAGGATCACCGACCCCACCGGCAGATCCGGAGGCACCACCACCCTGCCCACCACCATGTCCAGCATCACCGTTGGCGAAGAAAGGCGCGTACAGACGGCCCAGGAGGAGGTGGTTCCCAGCGCCATTAAGACGATAAAAAGCGTTAGTAATTTCCTCAGCGACATACGCTATCCTTTGTTGTTTGCGGTCCCAGATCCACCGAACACTGCCCGCCGCTCCACTTCACAATCGCGCGTTTGGCATTCGCATCGCTGATAAACATCATGCTGCCCTGGCCGACAACGCCGATCTCCTTACCATCAGGAGAGAAAATACTCGCCGCAAACGGCAGCGGCTCATGGTTCGCCTGGCGCACCTGCAGCGTGAGGTTGTTCTGCACCGTGGTGCCGAACGCCACCTTAACCACGCTGCCTTCCCACGGCACAACCTGCGCCACGGTGCGATCGAAGGCGACATCGTCAAGGCTACCTTTCGGGTCGATCTCGACGGCGTTAATCCGGTACGGGCGCAGATACGGCAGGATGGCGTAACCATTGCTGTCCACACGGGTGCCCGGCGACCCCGGGAGCATGGCGCCGGCAGCGTCTTTGGCTTCAATCAGCGCCATCGTCGAGCCGCTTTCGGGCGAGAGCACCACGCCGCCGCTATGGGCGATCATCGTCCCGCTGGCGCCCAGGCCGCTCTGGCGATAGCCTTCGCCCTGGCTGTAGCTGCCGTTGAGCGTGGTCCATGGCGTACGGTAGCTGCCGTTGAGCGCCACGTCGTGCTGGCCGCCGGTGGCCGTGGTGGTCGACACGCCGTAGTTAAGGTTGTTTTCACTGTCCAGCGAACCGTTGATACCAATCTGCGAGCTGGCAAAGCGCGAGTTGTTGAACGAGGTGTTCGACGTCAGGTTGGCAGTGCGGTTATCGCCAAACCACAGCGGGTAGCTGAAGTTAAGTGAAATGCGATCGTCGCGGCGATGACCGGAGCTGTCTGGCGTGTAAACGCGCTGCGCGCTCGCCGACCAGGAGAGACGACCAAATGAGTTGTTGTAGCTGACCTGATACTGCTTCTCGGTCCCGGAGCGGTTCCAGTAGTCGGAGACGCGACCGCTCAGATAAAACCCGCCCCAGCCGTCCGGCAGGTTCTGGTTCACGGTGAAGGTCATGCCGTTTTTCTGCCGCCACAGGGTGTAGTTGCTGCGGCTGTTTTTTTCCTGATCGACGGCATACAGCGCGTCGTTGAGGTTGTAATAACCTTTCGTCGAGTAGCGATACGCCGCCAGCACGATGCTGGTCTGGGTATCGGTAAACATGCGGTTAAAGGTGGCGCGATAGCTCTGCCCCGAATCATCATGGGTATCACTCTTCAGCCGCGAATGGGTCACGTCAAAGGAGAGCGCGCCGATGCCGGTGTTCATCCCGGTCCCCACCAGGAAGGCCTGATAGTCGTCGAAACCCGTGACCCCGGTATAGCCGGTCAGCAGGTTGTTGATCCCGTGCTGCCAGGTGGCCTGATAGAGCATCGGCTTGTTGCGCAGAGAACTGTCGTCCACTTTACCGGCGGAGAGCGCGTAGCGGGTCATTCCCGGGCGCAACAGCTGGGCGACGGAAGCGTAAGGCACGCTAAACACTTCCACCGAGCCATCCGCCTCTTTCACCGAGACCTCAAGGTCGCTGCCATAGCCGGAAGGATAGACATCCTGCAGGGTAAACGGCCCGGGCGGAACGGTGGTCTGATAGATAATGTTGCTGCCCTGGCGCACGGTGACGAGGGCGTTGCTCTGCGCCACGCCGCGAATTTCCGGGGCATACGAGCGCATGCCATCCGGGAACATATTGTCATCGGTGGAAAGGTTGACCCCACGCAGACCGATGGTGTCGAAAAATTCACCATTGGTAAAAATCTGACCGCCGCTGACGATGGAGTTGAGCTGCGGAATGGGGCGCTGGAGATAGGTCTGGTTGCTGTTCCAGTGCGCTTTACCCTGCTGCTGTTGCCAGTTCAGGTTGCCGATGTGCTTCAGCAGCCAGCCGTCCCACGACAGGCCGGCGTTGACGCCAAGATAGGCGCTGCTGTTATCCGAGCCGCCGACCGAAGAGGTGTGGCTGTTCCAGGCGTTGGCCATCCAGCCCAGATTGAGCGCAGTAATGCCTTTGTCCCAGAACTCCGGGCTGACATAGTTTTTCAGACGTTGATCTTCATAGATCTGCGGTACCGAAATGTTCAACCGCAGGGAGGACTGGACCAGGTTGTCTTTGACGTTTTCTTCGTTACGCCAGGATTTGAGGCTACCACAGTACCCCTCCTGTTCGCTGAGCTTTGGGTTAAGCTTTTCCGCCGCGATGCCGTACTGCGTCAGCATCGCTTTGGTGTAGCAAACGCCAAGGTTACCGTCTTTGTCGCGCGCGATGCGCAGGTCGTAGCGCCCTTTCCACTCGTCGTTGGTGTAGACGTCAAGGGAGTAAGTGCCTTCGGTAATCGCGCTGGTCGAAAAGCGAGACAGATCGACCTTCTCGCGGCTACCGACAATAAAGCCGTCGTTAAATTGATATACCGTTCCCGGGTTTTCCTGTCCGCTGGAAAATGGCGGAAAGCAGCACAGCGCGATGGCTATCGCGGTGCTTAATCTTCCCGGGCAGAATGACCTCTGCTTCATTAGCTTTTCCCTTATTTAACGGCCACTTTCACTGCGACATCGGCGCCATAGTCATTAATGTTGTTAACGGTCAGGGTTTCGCCGCGGTTGACGGCGGAGGAGAGTGCTACCGTCTGGCTGGACTGCGGCGCCAGCATCACGGTTTTGCTGTTCAGGGCTTTACCGCCGTCGCGGGAAATACGGCTGACGGTAATGTAGAACGGCGTCGGGTTATTGATGGCGAGACTGCTGCCGTTGGCAGTCAGCGTCAGCTTCTCGGCCGCCGCATCGCGGTTGCCCAGTCCGGCAGGGCGGTAAATAAATTTAAAGCGGGAACGGATCGCCAGCTGCAGCACGTTCTGGCCTTCATTTTTCTGATTGGCCACTACCGGTGGAATTTCCAGCAGATTCAGCCACCACAGTGTCTCTTTATCTTTCGCCAGACCGGCGCTGCTGCCGAGCTTAATACGCAGCGTCTGGCCACTTTTGGCGTCAACGCGCGAGATCGGCGGGGTGATAATAAACGGGGTGGTAATGGTATCCGGTGTGGCATCGGCATCGCCATTATCCAGCCAGGCCTGCGCCAGTGCCGGACGGTCGGCGTTATTTGAAAGCTGTACCGTTATTTCTTTTTCATTTCCTGGATAAATAAAGCGGGTACCGTTAACAATAATGTTGTTGGCATGGGCCGCAAAACTAAAAATGAAACAGAAAAAAAGGGCAATACGCTTCATGCTGACCTCAGAATAAAAATACAAGCGGCGGACATCGCCGCTTTATTATTGTTATTAACTGCCCCGGAGCGGGGCAGTTTTATTTTCTGGCGGAATTACTGATAGGTAATTTCGTAAGTCGCGTAGCTGTTGACCACACCGGTAGTTACTGTGGTCGGTGCGCTGGTCGCATAACCAACGTAGTAGGTGAAGCGCGCGCCATCGGCTACAGCAGCAGCATCGCCTTTTGCTTTCGGCTGAGTGCTGTCACCCGGGATGATTTTGTTGGTCAGCGCGGTGGCGTTGTCAGTAGACAGCACCAGCTGGATGTTCTGGGCACCGGAAGCTTCGGTGTTCGCCAGGTAACCCTGCTGTTTGCTGGTTGCGCCAGCCAGCAGGTTACCACCGGTCCAGTTCACGCCCAGTTTGGTTACGTCATCCTGTTTGGTGCCGTCAGCAGCCTGGCAGTTAGAGACGTCAATGGTGAAAGATTTCGGTTTCAGATAAGTATCCGCTGCTGCCGCTTTAACTTCAGTCAGGGTTACCGGAGACAGGTAAACGTTCGCATCGCTGCCCTGGCCGTTAACAGAAACAGTACAGGATACATCGGTAACTTTACCGAAGAAATTAACCTGGCCGCCGCCAACATTGGTATCAGCTGCATGGGCAGCAGTCATGCCAAAAAACGCGGTTGCCATTGCTGCAGAGAGAAGAACCTTTTTCATTGCCATTTCCTTGTCAGAGTGAATTACGAATCAATGAGCACACTGTGAATTCGCATAGAACCAGAAACATCAGGCGATGCTGATTTATGCCACTGCTAATAGAATCTTCGACTGACCGGGAGCCGCAATATTTAAGGCGTCAGGTAACGAACTTAAAAATATCAGTTCGCTGGTGCTATCGGCGTCAAAGAATGCTATTTATTCGCCGACAAATATACATTTGTTCACGTTTCATTAAGTTATATAACAGATAACCATCAACTATTAATAAACAGTCATTGATAGATGAAAACGAGAGGGTGGTTGTTTACAGCGCAGCAAGCCTAACGCCAGTGCGAGAGAAAGTGACCGCAACAGCATGCAGAAAAAGCCCTCGGAAGGCCATCGCGATAAGTCTGAATCTGCCTTTGCGGTGGTGAAAACAGCACCAAACCATTCATACAACGAATGATGAAAGCATGAATGAGGCGCATTCCTCTCCCTGAACAAGGGCAGCCCATGTGATATCCCCTTCCAGAAACAAATCATTAATCCATTGTTTTTAAATTAAAAAATCGATAAACGATCATATTTCCGCCATCAAACCGCCATAAAAATGTGATCTAAATCGCACTTTTTGCAACGCACGTTATAGTTAGCAGACTTATTATAAGTCCATCGAAAGCAAACACGCTTTCCACCATAAAAGTTAAAAGGACAAACACCATGAAAAACGTAAAATTACTCGCCGCTGCCGGTATGCTCTCCCTGGTTTCTTTTGCTAGCTTCGCGCATCCGGTGAGCGTGACTGCCGACACCCTGGACAGCGCAGAAGCGAAAATCGCGACCATTGCGAAAGAACAAGGCGCTTCCTACCACATCACCGAAGCGTACACCGGCAACCAGGTCCATATGACCGCCGAGCTGTCTAAATAAGCGAATGGTTGCAGAGGGAGCTGCCGGACAGGCCGCCTGCGGGTGGCTGGTCTGGCTCCCGCCGCCCACCCCGCACGCAGCAATGTCGAGCCCCGTTATGGGGCTTTTTTCGTTTTTGCTCCCGCCGCCTGGCGCGCCAGCGCGCGCTGGATAGACAACACGCTCGCCAGCACCACGATCAACCCCACCAGCGCCATCCCCTGGATCTTTTGTCCAAGGAAAATCCATCCCAGCACCACGGCGGTCACCGGGCTCAGCAGACTCATCGCCGACACCGCCACCGGCGAGAGGCGGCCAATCCCCCGGAACCACAGGCCATAGGCCAGCATGGCGCCCGCGACGCACAGCCACAGATAGCCTGCGACCTGCAGCGCTGTCACCTGATGCAGAGGGGGGTCAACGATCAGCGCCACCGGGGCCAGCACCACTCCCCCAATCGCCAGCTGCCAGCCGGTCAACGCGACAATCGGCAAGGAGAGCGCCCAGCGGCGGGAGAGCCAGGTGCCCAGCGCCATACTGATCGCGCCGAGAAACGCCGCGCCGATCCCCA
>NZ_PJDK01000077.1:0-25873 GCF_002837615.1 Klebsiella sp. X1-16S-Nf21 | reverse complement strand
TCGTGGGACTGCTGAATACCCAGCGGCGAGAAGATACCGTGGTTAATGGCGTTATTGAGGAACAGGATTTTTGCCGGTTCCACGAAGATAGACGCCAGCGGCAGCATGTCGTGCGCCACCATAAAGTTAACGCCAGCTGCCAGAATTTTCGACAGAACTTCAACCGCCGGGCCAATGCCGAGGAAGGCCAGAATGGCGAGGATCATCCCGATGATGCCAGCGGAGAAGTTATTCACCAGCATTTCAAAACCGGATTTGATCTTACCGTCTACCCAGTTATCGAACTTCTTGATGCAGTAGCCGCCCAGCGGGCCGGCAATCATTGAGCCGAGAAACATCGGCATATCCGCGCCGACGATAACGCCCATGGTGGTGATCGCCCCGACCACGCCACCACGTTCGCCGCCGACTAATTTACCGCCGGTGTAACCGATCAGCAGCGGCAGCAGGTAGGTGATCATCGGACCGACCAGCTTCGCCAGCGTTTCGTTTGGCAACCACCCTGTCGGAATGAAAAGCGCGGTGATGATACCCCACGCGATAAACGCGCCGATATTCGGCATCACCATATTGCTGAGGAAACGACCAAAGCTTTGCACCTTGATCTTGATATCGGATGACATAAAACACCCCTTCTTCTGTTTTGCGTATCGCGCAGGCTTAAAGCCCGAGGTTTGTTGTTAATGTGGCGGCAGAGGTAGCCGGGCCCTGATTGATAGTGCGAAATCTGGCACTGAATCGTTTAGCTGTCCAGCCAGCGCCCTTTTGTGTGATACGGATCACATGAATATAGGGGGCAAAGCGCTTTTTGTAGTGATGTTGATCACATAATTCCTGTGTAAAAAAACAACACAGCGCCTTTTTAGCCGCTGATCTGCCTTTTTGTGTGATATTTGTCACAATTTTGTTTCGTGGTTTTGTTGTTTGTTTGTGATTTTGATCACAAAGAATTTCACGGTGGATTTTTGCCGCTGTGATCTCGGCCCGGTTTTGCGGCCAGGGCGAGATGGCTCTGTAACTAAGCAACCTTAACTGCCGAATAACTTTTTTACGCCGATGGCAAAAATGAAAGGCGTGAATTATGCTCAAAATAGCGGCCCGAATGTCAGTGGGTCGTGAATAAAATTCATATAAATTATTAGCGTAAAGCCGAGGGAATTATGTTTCTCAATTATTTTGCGCTGGGCGTTCTGATCTTCGTTTTTCTGGTCATTTTTTATGGGATTATCATTATTCACGATATTCCTTATTTGATCGCCAAAAAACGCAACCACCCTCATTCCGATGCTATTCATGTCGCCGGATGGGTCAGTCTTTTTACTCTCCACGTCATCTGGCCGTTTTTATGGATTTGGGCCACGTTGTACCAGCCTGAGCGCGGCTGGGGCATGCAGCATAAGGCGAATACGGCCCCTGATGAACCTGAAAAAGAGACCGATATACAACAGCTTCGCCAACGACTGAGCGACCTTGAACACCAGGTGGCGGCCATCCAGCGGCCGCAGTCCATCTCTGCGGCGGAGAAATAATCTATGGATCTGTTGATAATTTTGACCTACGTGGCCATCGCCTGGTCGATATTTAAAATCTTCAAAATACCGGTAAATAAATGGACGGTACCTACCGCGGCGCTGGGGGGCGTATTTATTGTTAGCGCGCTTATTTTATTAATGAACTATAACCACCCTTACACCTTTCTGGCGCAAAAGGCGGTGATATCTATTCCTATTACGCCGCAGGTTACCGGAGTGGTTAACAGCGTCACCGACAAAGCGAATCAGCGCGTCAAAAAGGGTGAGGTGCTTTTTACCATTGACCCGGCACGCTATCAGGCGCGGGTCGACCGTCTGCAGGCCGACCTGGTGACGGCGCTGCACAGTATTAACACCCTCAAGGCGCAGCTCTCTGAAGCCCAGGCCAACACCACCCGCGTGTCGGCGGAGCGCGATCGCTTATACAAGGACTATCAGCGCTACCTGAAAGGGAGCCAGGCGCGGGTGAACCCGTTCTCGGAAAGTGACATCGATAACGCCAGGCAGAATTACCTTGCCCAGGACGCGCTGGTCAAGGCGTCGGTGGCGGAGCAGGCGCAGATCCAGAGCCAGCTGGACAGCATGATCAACGGCGAGCAGTCGCAAGTGGCCAGCCTGCGCGCCCAGCTGGCGGAGGCGAAATATAATCTCGACCAGACCACCGTGCGGGCGCCAAGCGATGGGTATATCACCCAGGTGCTGATCCGTCCGGGGACCTATGCCGCCTCGCTGCCGCTGCGTCCGGTGATGGTGTTTATCCCCGAGCAAAAACGGCTGATCGTCGCCCAGTTTCGGCAAAATTCCCTGTTAAGGCTGGAGAAAGGCGACGACGCGGAAGCGGTGTTTAACGCCCTGCCCGGGCAGGTGTTCCACGGCAAACTGGTGAGTATTTTACCGGTGGTGCCGGGAGGAAGTTATCAGGCGCAAGGGGCGTTACAGTCGCTGACCGTGACGCCGGGCAGTGATGGCGTGCTGGCGACCATTGAGCTCGACCCCAATGCCGAAATTGATGCGCTACCCGATGGCATCTACGCGCAGGTGGCAGTCTACTCCGACCATTTCACCCACGTCTCAGTGATGCGTAAAGTGTTGCTGCGGATGACCAGCTGGATGCACTACCTCTATCTCGATCATTAATGCGATCGGCGGCAGGTTGAGCGGGACGCTCACCTGCCTTTTGTCCTGCCCTGAGCCATACTCATATCTTTGTTGGCGATAATTTGTTGGCGATAAGGAGCAGGTTATGAAACTGATCGGCAGCTACACCAGTCCCTTTGTGCGCAAAATCTCCGTGATCCTGCTGGAAAAGCGCATCCCTTTTGAGTTTGTCAACGAATCCCCCTACAGCGAAAGCAACGGTGTGGCGCGCTATAACCCGCTGGGCAAGGTACCGGCGCTGGTGACGGACGACGGTGAGTGCTGGTTTGACTCCCCGGTCATCGCCCAGTATCTGGAGCTGCTGGGCGTGGCGCCGCCGATGATCCCCTCCGACCCCAGAGCCGCTCTCAGGATGCGTCAGCTAGAGGCGCTTGCGGATGGGGTGATGGAGGCCGCCCAGGCGCTGGTGCGTGAAAAGGCTCGCCCGGGCGCGCAACAGTCAGAGCAAGAGCTGCTCCGCCAGCGGGAGAAAGTGGCTCGCGGCCTCGACAGGCTGGAAGCCTGCGCGGCAGACGGAACGCTGCGCGGCGACGAGGTTAATCTGGCGACCATTTCCACGGCCTGCGCCATTGCTTATCTGAACTTTCGCCGGGTCGCGCCCGGCTGGTGCGCCACCCGGCCGCAACTGGTGAAGCTGGTGGATGCGTTGTTCCAGCGCGCCAGCTTTGCGCGTACCGAACCGCCGCGGACTTGACCCAGGCAGGTAACAGTTTGCGCAAGGAGGCGTTACAATCGCCGCTGATTGTTGACTCCCTCTCCCGTCGGGAGGGGGGAAAATAACTTACCGCCAGGCCCATTCATGACTACCGATATTCGTGCGCTTTATACCCGGCTTCCGGCCATTGACCGCTTACTACGCGACCCCGCTTTTTCTCCCCTGCTGGCGCAGCACGGCCATTCGCAGGTGGTGGCGCAGCTGCGCCAGATGCTGGATGAGGCGCGGGAACAGATTAGCCAACGGCAGACGCTCCCTGACTGGAGCCATGACTGGCTGCACGCCTGTGAGCAGCGGCTCACCGCCGGCCAGCGGAGCGCCCTGCGTCCGGTGTTTAATCTCACCGGTACGGTATTGCATACCAATCTGGGGCGCGCCATCCAGGCGGAGTCGGCCGTGGAGGCGGTTGCCAGCGCGATGCGCGCGCCGGTGACGCTCGAATATGATCTCGACGACGCCGGGCGCGGCCATCGCGATCGCGCCATTGCCGATCTGCTGTGCCAGATCACCGGCGCGGAAGATGCCTGTATCGTGAACAACAACGCGGCGGCCGTTCTGCTGATGCTGGCGGCCACCGCCAGCGGCCGCGAAGTGGTGGTTTCCCGCGGCGAACTGGTGGAGATCGGCGGCGCATTTCGCATTCCTGATGTGATGCGTCAGGCGGGTTGTCAGCTGCACGAAGTGGGTACCACCAACCGCACCCATGCCAAAGACTATCGTCAGGCGGTGAATGACAATACCGCGCTGCTGATGAAGGTTCACACCAGCAACTACAGCATTGAAGGCTTTACCAAAGCCGTCGACGAAGCGGAGCTGGCGGCCATTGGCCGCGAACTGGACATCCCGGTGGTGGCCGACCTGGGCAGCGGGTCGCTGGTGGATCTCAGCCAGTATGGCCTGCCGAAGGAGCCGATGCCGCAGGAGATGATCGCCGCCGGGGTGAGCCTGGTCAGTTTCTCTGGCGACAAGCTGCTCGGCGGCCCGCAGGCCGGAATTATCGTCGGCAAACGCGCGCTGATTGCCCGGCTGCAAAGCCATCCGCTGAAGCGGGCCCTGCGCGCGGATAAAATGACCCTCGCGGCGCTGGAAGCCACGCTGCGCCTCTATCAGCACCCGGAGGTGCTGACGGAGAGATTACCGACGCTGCGCTTGCTCACCCGTCCGGCGGAAGAGATCCGCCGGCTGGCTGAACGCCTGCTGCCTGACCTGGCGGCACACTATGCTGACTTTGCCGTCAGCGTGGCAGCCTGCCAGTCGCAGATTGGCAGCGGTTCGTTACCCGTTGACCGCCTGCCCAGCGCGGCGTTGACCTTTACCCCGCATGACGGCCGCGGCAGCCGGCTGGAGGCGCTGGCTGCCCGCTGGCGCGCGCTGCCGTGTCCGGTGATTGGCCGCATTGATGATGGTCGGCTCTGGCTGGACCTGCGCTGTCTGGAAGATGAAACCCGGTTTATGGAGATGTTGTTACGATGATTATTGCCACCGCTGGACATGTTGACCACGGCAAAACGACGCTGCTGCAGGCGATAACCGGCGTAAATGCCGATCGTCTGCCGGAAGAGAAAGCGCGGGGAATGACGATCGATCTCGGCTATGCCTACTGGCCGCAGCCGGACGGGCGGGTGCTGGGATTTATTGACGTTCCCGGACACGAAAAGTTTTTGTCCAACATGCTGGCGGGGGTGGGGGGTATTGACCATGCGCTGCTGGTGGTGGCCTGCGATGACGGGGTGATGGCGCAAACCCGCGAACACCTGGCGATCCTGCAGTTGACCGGAAAGCCGACGCTGACCGTGGCGCTCACCAAAACGGACCGCGTGGCGGCCGCCAGGGTGGAGGAGGTCCGGGCGGAGGTCGAGCAGACTCTGCGCGAGCTGGGCTTTGACGCCGTCGCTTTCTTTCCCACCGCGGCGGCAGAAAACATCGGTATTGCCGAATTGCGCAGCCATCTGTTGCAGCTTGCGGAGCGCCCCCACCCGCAGCAGCAGCGGTTTCGCCTGGCGCTGGACCGCGCTTTTACCGTCAAAGGGGCAGGGCTGGTGGTCACCGGGACGGCGCTCTCCGGTGAAGTACGGGTCGGGGATACTCTGTGGCTCACCGGCGTCAACACGCCGATGCGCGTGCGGGGTCTGCATGCCCAGAATCAAGCGGTTGAGCAGGCGCACGCCGGGCAGCGCATTGCGCTGAATATTGTCGGCGATGCACAGAAAGAGGCAGTGCACCGCGGCGACTGGCTGTTGTCCTCACCGCCGCCGGAGCCTGCGGAACGGGTGATTGTCGAGCTGCAGTGCCATACGCCGCTCAGCCAGTGGCAACCGCTGCATATTCACCATGCTGCCAGCCACATTACCGGTCGGGTGTCGCTCCTCGAGGGCAACCTGGCGGAGCTGGTGCTGGATACCCCGCTGTGGCTGGCGGATAACGACCGGCTGGTGCTCCGCGATATCTCTGCTCGCTTGACGCTGGCCGGCGCACGGGTGGTGACGCTGGATCCCCCGCGCCGCGGCAAACGTAAACCGGAGTATCTGCAGTGGCTGCACGCCCTGGCGGCAGTTGGCGCTGACGATGCGCCGGCGCTTGAGCTGCATCTGCAGCGGGATGCCGTCCGGCTTGAGCGCTTCGCCTGGGCGCGGCAGCTCAGCGAAGCCGGAATGGCGGCCCTGATCCAGCGACCGGACTATCTGCAGGCCGGACAGCGCCTGCTCAGTGCGCCGCTTGCCGCCCGCTGGCAGCGAAAATTGCTGGATGCCCTGGCGCGCTACCATGAGCAGCATCGCGACGAGCCGGGCCCTGGCCGGGAGCGCCTGCGCCGCATCGCGCTGCCGATGGAAGATGAAGCGCTGGTGCTGCTGCTGATTGAGCAGATGCGCGAGAGCGGCTTAGTCCACAGCCATCACGGCTGGCTGCATTTGCCGGAGCATAAAGCCGGGTTTACCGACGAGCAGCAGGCGGTCTGGCAGAAGGTGGAAACCCTGTTCGGCGACGATCCGTGGTGGGTGCGCGATCTCGCGCGCGAAGTCCATGTCGAAGAGTCGCTGATGCGCGCGGTGCTGCGCCAGGCGGCGCAGCAGGGGATGATTACTGCGATCGTCAAGGATCGTTACTACCGCAACGATCGCATTGTGCAGTTCGCCCAACGGGTGCGCGAGCTGGATCAGCTGCGCGGATCAACCTGCGCCGCGGATTTCCGCGATACCTTAAACGTCGGGCGCAAGCTGGCGATCCAGATCCTGGAGTATTTCGATCGGATTGGCTTCACCCGCCGTCGCGGTAACGATCATATCCTGCGCGATAAGGCGTTGTTTCTGTAATCATCCACGCCAGCTCCCCGGCGTCCTGCCGGGGAAGAGAGGCGGTTGGCGTCAGTTTTGCCCGTAATAGGCGTTCGCGCCGTGCTTGCGCAAATAGTGTTTATCCAGCAATACCGACTGCATCTCCGGCAACTGAGGCGAGAGCTGGCGCGAGAACAGCCCCATATACGCGCACTCCTCAAGCACCACGGCATTATGTACGGCGTCTACGGCGTCTTTTCCCCAGGCGAACGGACCGTGTGAATGGACAAGTACCGCCGGAATCTGTGCTGGATCGAGGTGTCGTTCTTCGAAGGTCTGAATAATCACTTCGCCGGTCTGATACTCATATTCCCCGTTAATTTCCTCTTCGGTCATCAGGCGGGTACAGGGGATCGCGCCATAGAAGTAGTCGGCGTGGGTGGTGCCCCATGCGGGCAGATCGAGACCCGCCTGCGACCAGATCGTCGCGTGGCGGGAGTGGGTATGCACGATCCCGCCGATCTGCGGATAACGGCGATAGAGTGCCAGATGGGTCGGCGTGTCCGATGACGGCTTTTTACCGCCAGCCACTATCTTGCCGCTGGCGATCTCGACCACCACCATATCCTCGGCGGTCATCACGTCGTATTCCACGCCGGAAGGTTTGATCACCATCAGCGTGCGGGTTTCATCGACCGCGCTGACGTTGCCCCAGGTAAACGTCACCAGCTGGTGCGCCGGGAGCGCCAGGTTGGCCGCTAGCACGTCGGCTTTTAACTGTTCTAACATGCGAATCCTCCTTCCTGCATCCGCGCTTCTATCCAGCGTCGGGCCTGGATAATTTCCAGTACCGGCTCTTTGGCTTTTTCCGTCCACATCTCAATCAGAAATGCGCCGCGATAGTTCAGCTCATGCAGCGTTTTGAAGATGCCGACGAAATCCACACAGCCTTCGCCAAACGGTACGTCGCGGAACTGACCGGGGCTCTGCGCGGTCACCGGCTGGGTATCTTTTAAATGAATGGCGGCGATGCGATCGATACCCAGCTTCAGTTCGGCGGTGACGTCGTTTCCCCAGGCGCTAAGGTTGCCCACGTCCGGGTAGACCGAGAACCACGGCGAGGCGAGCATCTCATCCCACTTTTTCCATTTGCTGATGGAGTTCATAAAAGCGGTATCCATGATCTCCACCGCCAGCATCACCTGCGCCGCTGCGGCCTGTTCCACTGCCCACGCCAGCCCTTCGGCAAAGCGCTGTTGGGTACCTTCATCATGCGCTTCGTAATAGACGTCATACCCTGCCAGCTGAATGGTGCGGATGCCGAGATCGCGCGCCAGACGGATGGCTTTGGTCATGATCTCTCGTGCCCGCTGGCGCACGGCCGCATCGCGGCTGCCAAAAGGGAAACGGCGATGCGCGGAGAGGCACATCGACGGGACCGCCACGCCGGTTTCCAGCATAGCGGTGACCAGCGAGGCGCGCTGTGTTGCGCTCCAGTCGAGACGCGACAGCCGCTCGTCGGTCTCATCCACCGACATCTCGACGAAATCGAAACCGCAGCTTTTCGCCAGCACCAGCCGCTCTGGCCAGCTGAGATCTTTCGCCAGTGCTTTCTCATAGATCCCTAACGGATGGTTACGCATGCCTATCTCCCCAGATAGCGTCGATCTGCGCATGGAACGCCGCGGCGACCTGCGCCGGTTGCGGTGCTCCGGCTAGCGCGCGTCCGGCAATAAACGCTTTCACCTGAATATCTTTGAACAAGGGCAGATCGGCTGGGGTGATGCCGCCGGTGATCGACAGCTGAAGGCCGATATCTGAGAGCGCTTTCATCCGCGCCAGATCGGCGTCACTCCACTGCTGTCCGCTGGCCTGGGCGTCGCGGCCGCGATGGTAAATCGCCTGGCGGACGCCGGTGCGGTACCAGGCGCGAGCGTCATCCAGCGTCCAGTTGCCAAACAACTCCATCTGTATTTCACCGCCGCAGCTTTGCGCGACGGCGTGGCCCTTTTCCACCGTGGCGAGGGGCGCGGCGCAGATGATGGTCATCCAGTTGGCGCCAGCGGCAAAGGCCTGCTGAGCCAGCGTTTCTCCCGCATCGGCAACCTTCCAGTCGGCGACGATGATTTTATCCGGACACTGGGCGCGCAGGGCTTTCACCGCGCTAAGGCCTTCTGTTAAGCAGAGGATGGTGCCGGCTTCAACGATATCGACGTGGTCCTGTAACAGGGCGACATCGCGGCTGGCCGCTTCAAGGCTGGTATGGTCGAGCGCCAGTTGCAGTAATGGTCGGCTCATAATGCATGCTCCTTAATACGGGCGTGGTAGCCCTGTAGTGCTTCAATCAAATGTTGGTAATGGCAATATTTTTGCTGGTAGCGCGCGTGGGCGGCCATGTCAGGCAGCAGCGTGCGCACCGGGTGCTGAAGGTGGCGGCAGGCATCGTTGAAATCGCGATAAACGCCAGTGCCGACCCGGGCGGCGAGCGCGGCGCCAAAGCAGCCGGTCTCCTCTACCTGCGGCAGCTCGACGCGCAGGCCGCTGACGTCCGCCAGCATCTGCATCCAGACGTCGGAGTGCGCCGGGCCGCCGGTGACGCGCAGGGCCTGCACGTGGGTAAAGCGTTCGCGCATGCGGTTGAGGTGGGTCATGTGGCTGAACACCACGCCCTCATAGACCGCCTGCAGCAAATGCGCGCGGGTGTGGAGCGCCTGCATGCCATAGAAGCCGCAGGTCATCTCCAGCCCGGCGTTGCTGCCGTAGAGAAACGGCAGAAAAAAGAGGTCGCTACCGGCCTTTGGCAGGCCGGCGACGGCCTGATTGATATCGTCAAAAGAGAGTTCGCCCCACTGGGCGGTGAACCATTCGAGGTTGCCCGACGAGGTGGGGCTGGCTTCGTGAACAATGTACTGCCCGTCGTTGACGTAGCGGCCGTAGACGTAAGGGTGCGCTTCATGGTCCCGCAGGCCACGGGTGATCCCGCTGGTGACGGCCCAGGTGCCCATCACCGCGTTGAGCGTGTATTCATCTTTGATACCGGCGCAGAGTGCGGTGGAGACCACATCAAACAGACCGCCGACGACGGGGGTTCCCGCCGCCAGACCGGTGATGGCGGCTGCCTGAGCGGTGATCTCCCCGCCTTTTTCTGCTGAACCGACGAGAGGTGGCAGCGCACCGTCAATTTCGCCGATACCCAACCATTGGGTCAGACGCGGGTCGTACTGGCCGCTGGTCATGTTGTAGAGATTGGATTCAGAGATGTTGCTCTCTTCGCACCCTTTCACGCCGGTCAGGCGCCAGCGCAGATAGTCATGGCCCATCATCACGCAGCCAATTTGCGCGTAGCGCTGCGGTTCATGTTCTTTCACCCAGCGCAGCAGCGAGGCCGGATGTCCGGTCCATAGGGTCTGGCGGGTGACGGGATAGAGCTTTTCCGGGATCCCATCCTGTTGCCAGCGCTGGACGATCGCCAGCGCCCGGCGGTCGGAAGAGAGCATGGCATGGCCCAGCGGGCGATCCTGTTTATCAAGCAGGAACAGCCCCTTGCCCTGCGCGGAGATGCCCACGCCTTTAATTTGTTCACCGCAGATACCGGTACGTCGTAACAGCCCGGCGATGGTGGCGGCGCACTGCTGCCAGAGCTGGTCCATGTCGCGTTCGGCATAACCTGGCAAAGGCGACAGCGTCTGCAGTGATTGTCGGTTAATGCCATGTTCACGGCCTTGCGCGTCATATAATCCGGCTTTCAGATAGGTACCACCGCAGTCAATGCCCAGCCAGAAGCGTGCTTTCTCACTCATTTTTTATCTCTCAATGTTGCCGGATGGCGCTGCGCTTAGCCGGCCTGCGGGAAGATGACCCACAGGCCTGGCGATTTTTTAGGCGGCGTGCTTCCGCGAGTTCACTGTATTGACGGGAGTGGCACCGGCATCGCATTTCGCCGGCAGCAGCACAGCCATCAGCGCGGCCAGAGCCAGGGAGATAGCCAGGCAATACACCCCCGCGTCTTTGCTGTAGAGAGTGATCAGTACGCCCACCGCGTAGGGACCGCAGAAGCCGCCGAGGTTGCCGAGGGCGTTGATAACCCCGCGCGCGCCGCCGGCCATTTCAGCGCTGAACAGCCGTGCCGGAATGGTCCAGAACACGCCAGCCGCCGATTGCAGGAAGAACCCGCAGCCGACCAGCGCGGCGTAGGACAGCCAGATCTGATTCTTCAGCGCCACCGACAGGAACATGCACAGGGCAAAGCCAATCAGCGGCAGGCAGACAAACAGCTTGCGTTTGCCGGTGCGATCCGAGAGGGAGGAGAACAGGAACATGCCGGCAATGGCGCCGACGTAGGGCAGAATGGCGAGCACCCCGACCTGACCCATGCTGCTGTGGGTCAGCTCTTTGAGGATGGTGGGCAGCCACAAGGTGTAGCCGTAAATCCCGGTCTGATAGAAGAAGTTCAGCGCGATAAGCTGCCACATGGTTTTATCGGAAAGCACTGCGCTGAGCGAAGCGTTTTTCACCTCGGTTCCGGCAATCGCCTTTTGTTCTGCGGCCAGCGTTTCCACCAGATAGTGCTTCTCGGCATCAGAGATCCAGCGCGCTTCCTGTGGGCGGTCATAGACGGTATAGGCCCAGAGCAACAGAACGGCCACTGAGAGCAAACCTTCGATAATGAACAGCCAGCGCCAGTCGAGTACGGTGATGATCCATCCCGAAAGCGGGGCGGTGATAATCCCGGCGATGGGGACAAACATAATGACAATGGCGTTAGCGCGCCCGCGTTCGGCGTCCGGGAACCAGTTGCTGATCATGGTCAGCACCACCGGGAGCATACCGCCTTCTGCTACCCCCAGCAGGAAGCGCAGCACCAGCAACTGATACTGGTTGGTGATTAATCCCGTCAGGACGGAGATTACCGCCCAGGCGACCAGCGACCAGCCAATAAACTTCTTGCCGCTTCCGTGAACGGCAATTTTGCCGCCGGGAACCTGTAAGAACAGATAACCAATAAAGAAAATACCACCTGCCAGTCCCGCCATGGTGGCGGAAATACCCAGTTCTGCATCCATGCCGCCCGGCATCGCAAAGGCGATATTGACGCGGTCCATATAAGAGATAATACAGGCGATCAGAATTGGTGGAATAATTCGCAGCCAACGCTGACGAGGGATATCTTTTAGTCCTGGTCGAGAGGTCATATTCATAGTTGTAGCCTCGTAGAGTAAGTGTTCTGTTTTTTATTATTGTTGTGCTTTATTTAAGGCAGTAATGCCGTCGCGTAATATCGCTATGCGATGATTGACGTCCGCATCAGGATTAATTTCCAGTAATTTAATACCGAGAAATTGCAAAGGCTTGCTGTCAGTACAGGCTAATAATTCACGCACATGTGTGTGGGTCATTAAACTTTCTGCACAGAAGGGGGAGAACGGTGCGTGTAAATCCTGCCATTCACCGTATTCGCCATGTTGCGTGGTACCGGAGAACATCAGTGCGCCAAGCTTACCGGCCTGGCTGGCCTGCCGGGTATGGGCCAGCGGCAGGGTGGTGTCCTGGCCTTCAATGGCAGAGCGTGCCCAGTTAATGCCAACGCTGATCTCATAACCGGCAAGGGTTTCCAGCACATTATCTAAAGGCAGAAATCCCTTGCGCGGCGCGGGGCCGGTCATCGCATCGCAATGTTCCAACACCAGGTCGCACGACCAGTCCCAGCTGGCGACTTCCTTCAGCGAACGGGCAAAGGCGTCGGTAGCCTGGGTGACGTTAGGGTTGCTGGCGCAAGGGGCGGCATGGAGTTCAAGCGCCACGATTTTCCCGGCGTTTGCCGCATTGATCGTGTTGATTTTCTGGTAAAGGTGGCGATAGTACGCCACGCAGGCTTTACGCTGTTCTTCGTCGCTGGACGCCAGCCCAAAGCCGTCGTTACCTCCGCGGCGGCGCATGGTTTCCATAATCGCCGTGACGACGATTTGCCAGTCGGCAGGCGTATGGCGCAATAACCACTCGTCGCCCAGTGGGTGGAGATGTTCAAGACAGGGCTGCTCCAGCCCCCGAATATCCGGGGTGTCGGCCAGTTGCCGCCAGAATGCTTTTTCTTCGTCTTCACTTTTCTGGTGAAAAGAGGGTGCACAGGGATACGCACCGATAATATAACCGGTATTATTTTTCATAATGTGCTCCTGAATATAATTCTTTTATAAAGCGTCGATGGCCACTTTAACCACGATTTTTCTGATCGGCGTGGCGACCGACTTATGGCATCCGGGGCGATGAACATCCTGTGGGAAAAATATGACGTAGCTTCCCGGGATCATTTCAAGGAACGATTCATGTTCGCAACCGTGAAAGAAAATAATATCGCGCTGTGCTAATAGCGATTCGCTAATGGCGTTATTACCGTTATCAATAGCGAAACCTATTTTCTCTTCGCCCCAGGCCAGAAATTGGATATCCAGATAGCGGCGATGCACTTCCGGGCGATTTTCGGCAACTTCGCGAGTGGTTAAGTCGATAATCTGCGCGAAGATATTTTTGCCGTCGATCTCCACGACGCCGGGGGCCAGTTTGCTGAAATCGGTGCTGCGCAGGAAATCCAGGGCTCGCTCAATTGCCGCAGGCAACCGACACGGATTAGGCTGCGTGATATGTCCAAAGATCATGGCTTAACTCCTTACAGCGCCTGAATTTTCGCCCAGACGCTGTCATCGACGGTGATACCGTCGCGACGATTCTCTTCCAGCAGGCGGGTAAACTCATGGCCAGGTAGACGGACAGCCACGTTTTCATCGGCCCGTTCGGCGGTGGTGATGAAATCCATAATCCGTTGCAGCTTGGCATCGCGGTTTGCGCCGTCGATAAGCTTATCGACCTCAATGGCGATGAAAATCTGCGAAACGCCATATTCATCGCTGTTTTCCTGGGTCACTTCGGCAACAGAAGATCCATTGGAAAGCAGGGTGGCGATCATATCCAGCACGATCGACAGGCCGGAGCCTTTCCAGTAGCCCATCGGTAAAATGCGGCGATTTTTCTCGATGACGCCCGGTTCTTTGGTCAGGTTGCCCTCATCGTCGAATCCGCCGTCTACCGGCAGTTCACGGCCCGCCAGGCGGTTCACCTCCAGCATGCCGTAGGAGAACATCGACATCGACATATCCACCATGGTGATTGGTGTGGAAGGAATGGCGACGATCAGCGGGTTGGTACCGATACGGCATTCTTTGGCGCCCCACGGCGGCATCACGGCGATGGAGTTGGTCCAGCAGATGCCGATGTAGCCTTTTTCCGCCGCCTGCCAGCCGTAGCTCCCCCCGCGCATCCAGTGGTTGGCGTTCCGCAGCGCCACCAGCCCAATGCCGTGATCGGATGCCAGTTCCATCGCCCGGTCCATCATCTTTTTTGCCGTCAGGTTGCCGATGGACCGCTGGGCGTCCCACTGCTCAATCGCGCCGAGGCTGGTAATACGCTGCGGTTTGGCTTCAGGGATGATATCGCCATTGTCCAGTTGCTGGATAAAGCGGGGAAAGCGGTTCACGCCGTGTGAATAGACGCCGGATTCCGTGGTGCGGGCGAACATGTCCGCGCAGGCATCGGCGGTTTCCGCCGCCACGCCGCGTTTAAGCAGTACCTGATTGAAGGCCTCTTTTAACTGCGAAAAAGTTACTTTCATACGAGTTTCCCTGGTGAGTTTTGATCGCTTTTTTATCGTTAAATTTCACAATGCGAAATCTGATTTCAAATATAACGATCAAAATTTGTCAGATCAACGGCAGGGGTGTTTTTTAAAAACAATAAAAATCAATTTGTTATGTTTTTTGATCTCAGATCGTGAACTGACACACACTTTGCGCTACCATCAGAACGCAACGAGAGGGGAGCGGAAGCGATGGTGATGAAAGAGAGCGAGACAGGGCAAGACAAAGAGAGGCCGGCGGGAAGTCAGAGCCTGTTCCGTGGACTGATGTTGATTGAAATCCTGAGCAACTATCCAAACGGTTGCCCGCTGGCGCATCTGTCAGAGCTGGCGGGGCTGAATAAAAGCACGGTCCATCGATTGCTGCAGGGCTTGCAGTCCTGCGGGTATGTCACGCCAGCGCCGGCTGCGGGTAGCTATCGGCTCACCACCAAGTTCATCGCGGTTGGACAGAAGGCGCTGTCCTCGCTGAATATCATTCATGTGGCGGCCCCCCATCTTGAAACGCTTAATCTGGCGACGGGCGAGACGGTGAACTTTTCCAGTCGGGAAGACGATCATGCGATCCTGATTTACAAGCTCGAGCCGACAACCGGAATGCTGCGTACCCGTGCTTACATTGGCCAGCATATGCCGCTCTACTGTTCCGCGATGGGGAAGATTTACATGGCGTTCGGCCATCCTGATTATGTTGAGCATTACTGGAATACTCATCAGGATGTTATTCAGCCGCTGACCCGCAACACCATCACCGGCTTACCGGCCATGCATGATGAGCTGGCGCAGATCCGTGAACGTAACATGGCCATGGATCGGGAAGAGAATGAGCTGGGGGTGTCCTGTCTGGCGGTGCCGGTTTTCGATATTCATCAGCGCGTGCCCTATGCCATCTCTATTTCTCTTTCGACGTCGCGCCTCAAGCAGATAGGCGAAAAGAACTTGTTAAAACCGCTGCGTGAGACCGCCGAAGCAATTTCGCGTGAGCTGGGTTTCACGGTGCGTGAAGCGTCAGGCAAATGACCACATCCTGCAGGCCATCTGACAAAAAACAGCGCTGATTCCATTCAGGATCAAAGCGCGGGCAGGGACTATTCTGGCACCCTGCGGTTTTATCCCCAGGGAGCAGAGGATGAACCAGTTTCTTATTGCCAATGCCCAGCGGTGTATTGGCTGTCGTACCTGTGAAGTGGCTTGTGCGGTGGCGCACCAGCAGGCGCAGGATGTCGCCGCCCTGTCGACGAACCATTTCGCGCCGCGTATCCGGGTGGTGAAAAGCGGTGACATATCGACGGCGACGGCGTGCCGGCAATGCGAGGATGCGCCCTGCGCCAGCGTTTGCCCGCAAGGGGCGATTCAGCGCGACAATGACGTCTGGTGGGTCGACCAGCGGCGCTGCATCGGCTGCAAAAGTTGCATGGTGGCCTGCCCGTACGGCGCGATGACCGTTACGGTAGTGAACGAGCAGGCGCAGGCGCTGAAATGCGATTTATGCCATCACCGCGCTGAAGGACCGGCCTGCGTGGCCGCCTGCCCGACGCAGGCGCTGCGGGTGATGGTTCCCGCGGAGCTGGAGGCGCTATGTGCGCAAAAACGCCAGCGGCTGGCGCTGGCGTGAGTGGGGGCGCTGACGGGCGTTACCCGCCCGTGGCGTCAGCGGCTATGCTTCCTGTTCGCGCCAGGCGAATTCAATCTCTTCGGCGAGAATTTTCACCCCGGCCTCAATTTTTTGCGGGTCTGGCACATAGTTCATGCGCATACACTGGTGAGTGTGCGGCCACGGCTTATCCAGACCCGGGAAGAAGTAATCCCCCGGCACCATCAGCACGCCGCGCTTTTTCAGCCGCTGATACAGCAGCTCGGTGGAGACCGGCAGGTCCTTAAACCACAGCCAGAGGAAAATGGCTCCCTCCGGTTTGTGGATCAGGCAGCGCTCCTCCGGTAAATAACGGCGAATAATGGCGATGGTTTCCTGCACCCGCTGGTAATAGAAGGGCTTGATCACCGTCTCTGACAGGCGCAGCAGATCCTGTCGTTTAATCATTTCGCACATCATTGCCGGCCCGATGCCGCCAGGGGCGAGGCTGATAATGCCGTTCATGTTGCTGATGGCGGTGATGATTTTCTCGTTGGCGATGATAATCCCGCAGCGGCTGCCCGGCAGGCCCAGTTTGGACAGGCTCATACACAGCACGATGTTTGGATTCCACAGCGGTCGGGCGTCGCTAAAGATAATGCCCGGGAACGGCACGCCGTAGGCATTATCAATCACCAGCGGGACCCCGTGCTGATTCGCCAGCGCATCCAGTTTGATCAGCTCTTCATCAGTGATGACGTTGCCGGTCGGGTTGGTGGGGCGCGAGACGCAGATCATCCCGGTCTCTTCCGTCACCTGCAGATGTTCAAAATCAACGTGGTATTTGAACTGGCCTTCCGGCAGCAGTTCGATGTTCGGCCGGGTGGCAACGAACAGATCCTCTTCCAGACCGGCATCGGCGTAACCAATATATTCTGGCGTCAGTGGGAACAGTACCTTACGCGTGGTGCCATCTGCCCGACGGCCTGCAAACAGATTAAATAAGTAGAAAAATGCGCTCTGACTGCCGTTTGTTAGCGCAATATTCTGTGGTTCGATCTCCCAGCCCAGCTCGTCGCGCAGCATGTTCGCCAGCAGGCTCAGCAGCTCGCTTTTGCCCTGCGGCCCATCATAATTACAAAGCGCATCAAGGGCTTTGCCATTATCCAGCATGTCGGACAGCAGCTGCTGGAAGTAGTCATTCATTTCCGGGATCTGAGCGGGGTTGCCGCCGCCCAGCATAATAGCGCCCGGCGTGCGCAGACCGTCATTAAGGTCTTCCATCAAGCGGGTGATGCCTGAATGACGGGTGAATTTGTCGCCGAAAAGGGAAAATGTCATCGCGAATAGTCTATCGGTGGTTCTGGAAAGTGGCTAACCATAACGCCAGCGCTAGCGTGGTGCAAATCGGCGGGAGGAGACGGCTTTTTATCTTTATCCTGTAAATTGCTATTTTGTTAGCGTTTTGTTCTGAATGGCTCCCCGCCAGGGCGGAGAGCCACCTGTGGATTACTGCTGTTGTCCGGCCCAGATGACCATCACTTTGTCTTCACCGCTCTCACGCACGAACCCGTAACCACGCGGCATCGACAGCGTTGTCTGTTTGCCCATGCCGATTGCCGGATGGCGAGCGCGGAACTGACCGATCTTCTGCCAGTGAGTGACGCTGCGGGCCGCCTTGCCGTTAACATCCTGCCAGTTCATCTGCGAACGGGTGCCCTGCAGCGGGTCCGAGCCGGTGGGGCCGAACGGGCGCGATGATTCGTCACCATAGAAAATCTGCACGGCGCCAGGGGCCAGCAGTAACAGCTCCGCCGCGGTGGTACCGCCTTCGCGGAACAGGCGCGTATCGTGCGAGGAGAGGTAACTCAGGACGTTAAAGCTCTGCAGCTTGTCCGCCATTTGCTGCCAGGTGAGGTCAATATTAGCCATACAGGTCGCCGCTTTCGCCGCCTGATCCTGATAGTCGAAATTGATCATCGCATCAAAACCGTGGCGATAATAATCGCTCTGCATCACTCCATGTCCCCAGGCTTCGCCGGTCATCCAGAACGGCGCCGCATCCAGCGCTTTATCCGGATTGGCTTTCTTCCACTCCGCCAGCGCGGCGGTGGCCTGGGTTTTTAACTGCTGCCAGGCGTCCATCTCCACATGTTTGGCGGTATCGACGCGGAAGCCATCGATGCCGTAGTCGCGTACCCACTGGCTTAGCCAGTGGGTCAGGTAGTCGCGCGGCGTATAGCCCGGGATCGCTTTCGCTGCGGTGTCTGGTTTATGGCTATAGAAGTTCGGCAGGCCTGAGGCTTCCTTCGATTCGGTTTTCAGGTCCGGCAGGAAGGCCAGCGACATGGTGAGATCGTCATAGCCTGGGTTGTCATAATCGCCGATATCGGTGCGGATCCACTTCTTGCCCCACCATTTCTCCCAGCCGGCTTTGTCGCTGAAGTTGATATAGTCGTTAAAGCTGTGCCAGGTCTGACCCGCGCCCGGTTTCCAGTCCGTCCAGCGCTCGCCAAGGGTTTTTTTCAGCTCATCGCCTTGCAGATACAGGGCACCGAACTGGAACTCCTGCATGTCGGCCAGGGTAGCGTAACCGGTATGGTTCATCACCACGTCAAACAGGATGCGTATGCCGCGCTTATGCGCTTCATCCACCAGCCGGCGGAGATCCGCTTCGGTCCCCATGTTGGCATCCAGTTTCGACCAGTCCTGGGTGTAATAGCCGTGGTAGGCGTAGTGAGGAAAATCGCCCTTCGTGCCGCCGCCGACCCAGCCGTGGATCTGCTCAAGCGGGGAGCTGATCCACAGGGCGTTAACCCCCATCTGCTGCAGATAATCCAGCTTGCTGGTTAATCCCTGCAGGTCGCCGCCGTGGAAGGTGCCGATCTCCTGCATGCCGTCTTTATGACGGCCATAGCTGTTGTCGTTGGCCGGGTTGCCGTTTACAAAGCGATCGGTCAGGACGAAGTAGACAGTGGCATTGTGCCAGTCAAACGGCGCCGGGGCGGCGGTCTCGGCGCGCTCGAGCAGTAGCAGGCCATTGCTGCCGAAGGCGGGCTGCAGGGTGATTTTGCCGCCGCTGACGGTCGCGACATTGCCGCTGTAGAAATCGCGGACCTTACTGCCCTCGGCGAAGGTTTTGCTGACGTCGATGGTCAGCGGTTTTCCATCCCACTTCGGACACTGACGGATCTGCGGCGCCGCGGCGCTGGCCTCTTTTTCCTCCAGCGAAATCATCATTGTCGGTGTGCCGGAGCGGGTATCCACCTCCAGGGTATAAAACCCCTGGCGGAAGATGCGCCATTGCGGCGGGGTGCCACGGCAGGGCTCCATGGACAGCATCTGGTTGAGCTTAATGCCGCCGGAAGGCTGCCAGCACTGCTGGTCAAAATTTAGCTGCAGAGGACGTGTACCCTTCTCAACCACTTTCTGGCTGATGAATCGGCCCGTCCCTTCTTCGGTAAAGGCAGGGAAGTCGGTGGTAGTCCAGGCGGCAAAGGCCATCCCAGGCACGAATAACGTGGCAAGCGCAGCGAGTTTCATTGCGGGATCCTGTGAGCGGTTTTTATCTAGTGTGCCTTGTTGCCGCACGGGTGAACTCCTCCTGGCGGCCGTTTTACCAGGAGGATGAAAAGGGGTGAGTGACACCGCTCAAAAAATAGGCTAAAAATGAGACGAAGCTAGCATTTTCGCACTGGCGATGCGGCGCAGAAACCGATTTCAGATGACACCAATTCGGAATTGGACTATTTCTGTTGATGCTCTCATTGCGTATTTTTGATACTATTAGCGATTCAGCTATCGTTTTTTTGTGAAAAACAAGGTGTTGGAATGCATATATCCGACCAGGAGACCTGATGATATCGAATCCCATACGACGATATGGGGCCGCCATACTTATGTTACTAACCTGTGTATTTTCAGGTAGTGTGTTGGCAACAACGCACACAGCAACAAAGAGTCATAAAGCCCCTACGGTTAAGAAGATCAGTAGTACTAAGGTAAGCAGTAAACAAGAGTATTCTCGCAATAGTGTAAAGAGCAGTTCACTTCCTGACTTGCGAAAATACCCTTCCGGAACACCAAGGAAAAAAGCGTTTCTCCGGACGGTCATGCCTTATATTACCAAGCAGAATCAGGCGATTACTGCGGATCGTAACTGGCTTGTTTCCAAGCAGTACGATGCTCGCTGGTCGCCGACTGAGAAGGCGCGTCTGAAAGATATCGCTGCCCGTTATAAGGTGAAGTGGTCAGGCAATACGCGTCATGTGCCCTGGAACGCGCTGCTTGAGCGTGTCGACATTATTCCGAACAGCATGGTGGCAACCATGGCGGCGGCGGAAAGTGGCTGGGGTACCTCCAAGCTGGCGCGTGAGAACAACAACCTGTTTGGCATGAAGTGCGGCGCCGGTCGCTGCCGCGGGGCGATGAAAGGCTACTCGCAGTTCGAATCAGTGGAGCAGTCGGTGCAGGCTTATGTCACCAACCTGAACACCCACCCGGCTTATTCTTCATTCCGCAAATCGCGCCTGCAGCTGCGCAAGGCGGATCAGGAAGTGACGGCCAGTACCATGATTCATAAGCTGAAGGGTTATTCGACCAAAGGGTCGAGCTACAACAACTATCTCTTCGCGATGTATCAGGACAATCAGCGGCTCATCGCCGCCCATCTGTAATCCGGATGCCCGGCCTTGTCGCCGGGCATTTTTTTGCCCTACAGCATCACCTCGCTGTGCCGGTCACGGTACTCCTTCGGCGTCACGTCGTACTCCTTCTTAAACACCGAATAAAAATATTGCAGCGATGGGTAGCCGCACATCTGTGATATCTCATTGATCGACAGGCTGGTGGACACCAGCAGGCTGCGCGCCTTTTCCAGTTTCTCGCTGTGGATCACCGTGTGGATGGTCTCCCCGACTTCCTCTTTGAAGCGTTTCTCCAGATTGGAGCGAGAGATGCCCACGGCGTCGAGCACCTGTTCCACCTTGATGCCTTTGCAGGCATTGTTGCGAATGTAATGCATCGCCTGAATCACGGAGGGATCGTTCAATGACCGGTAGTCGGTGGAGCGTCGCTCAACGACGCGCATCGGCGGGATCAGCTGGCGCTGCAGCGGGAGCACCTCGTTATTCAGCAGCCGGTGAAGTAATTTTGCCGCCTGATAACCCATCTGGCGGGTGCCCTGGGCGACGGAGGAGAGGGCGACGCGAGAGAGATAGCGGGTCAGCTCCTCGTTATCGATGCCAATAACGCACAGTTTCTCTGGCACCGGGATATGCAGCAGCTCGCAGGCCTGCAGGACGTGGCGGGCGCGGGCGTCGGTGACGGCGATGATGCCGGTTTGCGGCGGCAGGGTTTGCAGCCAGTCGGCGAGCCGGTTTTGCGCGTGCTGCCAGTTTTCCGGCGCCGTCTCCAGCCCCTGGTAGACCACGCCGCGATACTTCTCCTTCGCGACCAGCTGGCAGAAGGCATACTCGCGCTCTACCGCCCAGCGTTTACCGCTGGAGGTGGGGAGTCCGTAAAACGCAAAGCGGTGCACCCCTTTTTCCTTCAAATGGAGAAAGGCGCTTTCCACCAGCGCGGCGTTGTCCGTGGCAATATAGTGGACCGGCGGGTACTGCTCTGGCTGATGATAAGATCCGCCGACGCCGACGATGGGCACGTGGACATCGGCCAGCAGCTTTTCAATTTCGGGATCGTCATAGTCGGCGATAACGCCATCGCCCAACCACTCTTTGATGTTTTCGATTCGTGCCCGAAAATCCTCTTCAATAAAGATATCCCACTCCAGCTGGGAGGCTTGCAGATACTCGCCGACGCCCTCAACCACCTGGCGGTCATAAGCTTTGTTGGCATTGAATAACAGCGTAATACGGTGACGCTTTTCAAACATAGATAATGTTCCTGCTCTAACCCCGGTCATACCCCTTCATTCTTGATGTTGCCGATGGCCTGGCTTCCTCACTCACCCGGGCCACGTACGCCGGTACGCGGCCCGGGGGCGTCGTCTGCAACCCGAATGATGTTGGGTATACACTACCGGCTAATGCCCGAGATATTTCAAGCGCCTTGTGGCGAAGTTTGGCGGTAGCGCAAAGAATTCAGACATTCTTCAGAGAGTCTCTCCTCACGCGCGCCGCTTGGTGGCGGAGTCCATCCACACCGCCAGCAGCAAAATGGCGCCTTTAACGATATATTGCCAGAAGGTGGCGACGTCCATCATGCTCATGCCGTTATCCAGGGCTGACATAATAAACGCCCCCATTACCGCTCCGGCGACGCTGCCGATGCCGCCCGCCAGGCTGGTGCCGCCGATGACGCAGGCTGCGATGGCGTCCAGTTCGGCGATATTGCCCGCCGAGGGCGACCCGGCGCCGAGGCGCGAGCTGAGGATCAGCCCGGCAATGGCGACCATCAGGCCGTTAATGGCAAACACCGCCAGCTTGGTTCGCTCGACGTTGATCCCTGAGAGGCGGGCCGCCTCCAGGTTGCCGCCGATGGCATAGATGCGACGACCAAAGGCGGTGCGGGTGGCCATAAACAGACCTGCCAGCAGCAGGGCAGCGAGGATCAGCACCGGGGTGGGCACGCCGCGATAGTCATTGAGCAGCCAGATTGCGCCCAGCACAATCACCGCGGTAATGGCCTGACGGCCGACGGCGGCGGTGGAGGATGAGGTCGCCAGACCTAACGCCTGACGGCGCATCCGCCCGCGCCACTGCCAGACGATAAACGCCGCCATGCCGACAACGCCGATGCCAAACCCAATACCGTCTGGCAGATAGCTTTGGCCGATCTGCGCCATCGCCGGGCTGGTGGGCGAGACGGTGGTCCCGTTGGTGATGCCGATCAGAATGCCGCGAAACGCCAGCATCCCGGCGAGGGTGACGATAAACGAGGGAACCTTGCGATAGGCCACCCACCATCCGTTCCACGCCCCGAGCAGCAGGCCCATCACCAGGGTCACCAGGATGGTGAGCGGCAGCGGCCAGCCGAGCCAGACGTCAAAGATTGCCGCGGCGCCGCCCAGCAGCCCCATCATCGAGCCGACGGACAGGTCGATTTCTGCCGAAATAATCACAAACACCATGCCAACGGCGAGGATGCCGGTGATGGCCGTCTGGCGCAGCAGGTTGGAGATATTGCGTGCGCTCAGGTAGGCGCCATCGGTAACCCAGGTGAAAAACAGCATAATGACGACGATGGCGGCGATCATCACAAAGACCTGGAGATTCGGCCCCTTCAGCGCCGGCAAGGCGGCGGGGGCGGTTGGGGTGAGTTTGATTTCAGACGACGTGTTCTTCGACATGGCGTTCGCTCCTCAGCGCGGCTTCCATCACCTGTTCCTGGGTCAGATGTTGATTAACCAAATTGGCTTTTAGTCTGCCTTCGTGCATGACCAGCACCCGATCGCTGAGACCGAGCACCTCGGGCAGTTCTGATGAAATGACAATGACCGCGATGCCCTGCTGCACCAGCTGGTTAATCAGTTTATAAATTTCATACTTCGCCCCGATATCGATGCCACGGGTGGGTTCGTCGAGGATCAGAATGCGCGGATTGAGCAGCAGACAGCGCGCGAGTATCGCCTTTTGCTGGTTGCCGCCGCTCAGGCGGCCAATCGCCAGTTCCGGCGAGGAGGTTTTAATTTTCAAACGCTGAATGGACTGCTGAATGCAGTGCTGCTCGGCGGCGTCGTCCAGGCTGCTCATCGCGCCGGTAAACTGGTTAAGCGCCGCCAGGGTAATGTTTTTGCCCACTGCCATCACTGGCACGATGCCGTCTTTTTTGCGGTCTTCCGGCACCATGGCGATGCCGTGGGCAATGGCCTGCTGGCAGTTAGAAATGCTCACCGGCTGGCCATCAATAAAGATCTCCCCTTGCCAGCGCCCCGGCCAGACGCCGAACAGGCACTGTACCGCCTCGGTACGTCCGGCGCCGACCAACCCGGCGATGCCGAGGATTTCCCCGCGACGCAGGGAAAACGAGACGTCATTGACGCGTTTAATATGGCGGTTTACCGGGTGCCAGGCGGTTAAATGTTCGACCCGCAGGATCTCCTCGCCGTGGGCGTGCGGCTCGCTGGGATAGAGCGCGGTGAGCTCGCGGCCGACCATCATGGTGATGATATCGTCTTCGCTCATGCCGCTGGCGTCGCGGGTGCCGATGTGCTGGCCATCGCGGATCACGCAGATCGTGTCGGAGATCGCTTTGACCTCATTGAGCTTGTGAGAAATATAAATGCAGGCGATACCGTGGTTTTGCAGATCGCGAATGATCGTCAGCAGCGTCGCGGTCTCTTGTTCGGTTAAGGAAGCGGTCGGTTCGTCGAGGATCAGCAGACGAACCTGTTTATTCAGCGCCTTGGCGATCTCCACCAGCTGCTGCTGGCCAAGGCCGAGGTCGCCGACGCGGGTGTCGGGCGAAATGGGCAGATTGACCTGCGCCAACAGCTTCTGACAGCGCAGCGTCATGGTTTCATAATCCAGCAGACCGTGGCGGGAGATCTCGGCGCCGAGGAAAATATTCTCCAGCACGGTGAGATGTTTCACCAGCGCCAGCTCCTGGTGAATAATGGCGATGCCTTTGCGTTCGGTATCGCGAATATGGTTTGCCTGCAGCGTTTCGCCGGCAAAAATAATCTCGCCCTCATAGTTTCCGTGCGGATAGATACCGCACAACACCTTCATCAGCGTCGATTTCCCCGACCCATTTTCACCGCATAACGAGACCACCTCACCCGCGTTAAGACGCAGGCTGACGTTATCCACGGCTTTAACGGCGCCGAAGGTTTTGGTGATGTTCTTCATTTCGAGTAGCCAGGCCATAAAGACTCCGCAAAAGTGATATCCGGCGGGATGAAAATGACGCCCCGGAGCGGGGCGTCAGCCATTACAATTCACTCTTTTTATGGAAACCGTCTTTAATCACCGTGGCGTCGATATTCTCTTTATTCACCTCAATGGGCGTTAACAGGCGCGAAGGGACATCTTTTAAGCCGTTATTAAGCGTGGTATCGGCCTTCGGCTGCTTATCGTTACCCAGCTCAACGGCGATTTCAGCGGCGTTGGTGGCCAGGGTGGTAATCGGTTTATAGACGGTCATCGTCTGAGTACCGGAAATAATGCGCTTCACACCCGCCAGGTCAGCATCCTGACCGGAGATCGCCACTTTACCGGCCAGCCCCTGGGCGGTTAAGGCCTGGATGGCGCCGCCGGCGGTGGCGTCATTGGAGGCGACCACGGCATCGATCTTGTTATTATTCGCCGTCAGCGCGTTTTCCATTATTTTCAGCGCGTTCTCCGGCAGCCAGCCGTCAACCCACTGATCGCCGACAATCTTAATTTTGCCTTCATCCACATACGGTTTGAGGACCTTCATCTGCCCGGCGCGGAACAGTTTGGCGTTATTATCCACCGGCGAGCCGCCCATCAGGAAATAATTACCCTGCGGCACTTTGTCGACCAGACTTTGCGCCTGCATTTCACCGACTTTTTCATTGTCGAAAGAAATATAGAAATCAATATCAGCATTATTAATCATACGGTCATAGGCCAGGACTTTAATACCTTCCTGCTTGGCTTCTTTAATCACGTTGCTGAGTACCTGACCGTTATAAGGAATAATGACTAACACATCGACGCCGCGGTTGATCATATTTTCAATTTGCGACATCTGCGTTTCTTCATTGCCGTTGGCGGACTGGACAAAAACTTTGGCGCCTAAGGATTCCGCTTTATTGACGAAAATATCACGGTCTTTCTGCCAGCGCTCCAGACGCAGATCGTCGATGGCCATGCCAATCTTCACTTCTTTCGCCATCCCCGCCATGCTGGCGAGCAGGAGGGAGCTGGCGCAAAGTGTAAGGCAAAGGTTCTTTATCTTCATAATAATGATACCTTTTTTGTAAGGGTAGATAAGACGAACGGAAAAATA
>NZ_PJDK01000076.1:0-26187 GCF_002837615.1 Klebsiella sp. X1-16S-Nf21 | reverse complement strand
GCTGGAAGAGGGGTATAACGAGGCGTTTGTCAGGACCTGGACCGATGCACCTCTGCTGGTTAATGAAGACTCGGGACGGCTGCTACGTGAGCGGGACATTACTTCAGATGCTGTAACCAACCATTATTTACTTTGGGACAGCGTGGATAACATAGCGCGTTGTTGTACAGATGCAGTGGCGGGTGATGAGGTTTTTTATCAGCGAGCCTCGTTGGTAGGGCGCTATTCGCTGCCTCTTGCTAACGGTGAAACGGCGGTATGTACCCCGGCACTGGAGGTTTTGCGTCAGGCGGTTGCCGGATACACCCTTGAACATGTGGCGACAGTGACCGGTGTCTCTATAAAAAAACAACAGGCTGCCATGGCGTTAATTCGGCGTTCATCACGCATTGCGTACCATGCCTGGGTAGGGATTGCTCAGAGCCAGAACGCCACGCAAACAGAGCGAGCTATTGCCATCCTGTACGCACTGACCGGGGCGTTCGATACCCGCGGCAGCAACCGAATTTATGCGAAACCTCCGTTCAATGCCGTTAATCCGTTATCGTTATTGCCTGAATCACAGCGACAAAAAGCGCTTGGACTCAGCGAACGTCCACTGGGTCCGCCGGCAAGTGGTTATGTCACGACAGCCGATTTACATCGTGCCATCCTGGAACATAAACCTTACAAAGTAAGGGGGCTGGTCTGCTTTGATTCAAACATGCTGTCTGCCCATGGTAATGTGGATACCGCTATCGCCGCACTGAAGCAGCTTGAGTTTCATGTTCACTGTGACCATTTTATTACCCCTACATCAAGCTTCGCCGATATCCTGTTGCCCGCCAGCACTCTCTGGGAGCACGAAGCGCTGAAAATCGGTTTTGAAATCTCAGAACGTGCCGATGCTCATATTCAGCTACGTCCGCAACTGGTAACGCCTCGAGGGGGTTCCCTGGCCGATTACGAGATAGTGTTTCGTCTGGCGTGTAAAATGGGAATGGGGGACGATTTCTTTTGCGGCGATACGGATGCGGGATTTAATCATATCCTTAAGCCCTCCGGCCTCACATTGGAAATGCTCCGTGC
Organism: Klebsiella sp. X1-16S-Nf21; assembly: GCF_002837615.1. NCBI lineage: Bacteria > Pseudomonadati > Pseudomonadota > Gammaproteobacteria > Enterobacterales > Enterobacteriaceae > Klebsiella > Klebsiella sp. X1-16S-Nf21. Next base: position 25,119 of record NZ_PJDK01000076.1, on the reverse strand, counting down.
ACATCCCGGCGGGATCACCACGCATATCGTCAATCATGAGAAAAAATATGCCCTGCGTGATGGTCCGGACAATAAACCACGCGGCTTTGCCACCGAGACCGGTAAGGTAGAAATTTACAGCGAGCGCTTGCTGCGGCACGGGTATTCGCCGGTACCGCAGTATATTGAGAAATCACCAAATCAGGATGCCTTCCCGCTGCGCCTGACTACCATGAAGAACGCTCTATTTTGTCACAGCCAGCATCGTAGCCTGGTCAGCCTGCGTCGAAAATCACCGGATCCAACGGCCATTGTCAGCAGGGCAGTAGCTGACAATGCAGATATCGATAATAGAGACTGGATTGAAATCATTACCCCTGCTGGTCGGGGTCGTTTCAGAGCCAAAATTGACAACGCCATTCATGACGACGTGGTGATCGCTGAATATGGTTGGTGGCAAGGGTGTCCTGATTTGAATAAACCTGAGCTTCCGATAAAAGGTGAAGAAAGCAGCAATTATAATCTGCTGATTAACTATATGGCTGTGGACAGGATAAGTGGCTCCGTTCCCCTCAGAGCAATGCGTTGCTCGGTACGTAAGGTGGCTGATGCACTGGCCTGGAAAGGGGAGCGCCGGTTTATAGTCAGCGATATCGTTCAGGAAACGCCGGATGTACGCAGCGTCAGTTTTATCCCGGTGGACGGGGCGCAATTGCCGGACTGGCAGGCTGGTCAGGCAGTTATCCTGCGGGTCTTTCCGAAGGGCAAACCCGAGAGCATGTGCCGTGCATACACCCTAAGTAACGCGCCTGGGCGCAAAGCATGTTTTACCGTCTCAGTGAAGCACCAGCAACAGGGAGAGATGTCGTCTTTTATTCATCAAAATCTGCAGGTTGGTGATGAAGTCGCTTTGACAGCCCCTGATGGCAGTTTTGTGATCCCAACCAACAGCGTTGCTCCGGTAGTAATGATCGCCGGAGGGATAGGTATCACACCGTTCATCAGTTATCTAAGCTCGCTGGACATGACTCACGAAGGACCAGAGCTGTGGTTATACTATGGTAACCGCAACAGCCAGAGCCACGCTTTCCGGAAACAACTTGAGATATTGTCACAACGACTTCCGAGGCTTAACATCGTTAATGTCTACGATAATCCGAGACCTGGTGACGAACAGGGGAAGAGTTATCAGCATACTGGAATGATCACCGCTGCGCTTATTGATGAAAAATTGGTTAGCAATCGTGCGCGTTTTTATCTCTGCGGCCCGGGTCCGATGGTCTCTGCGCTTGAGGGGGGGCTACGGGAGCGGGGCGTATTTGCCTTTGATATCTTTAAAGAAATGTTTGCCCCTCCTGTGCCACGTATTACCTCGCTTAAAGACAGCTACAAGGTAGTTTTTGCACGTTCAGGAGTGACGGTGCTGTGGACGCCGGCAGCAGGGACATTGCTGGAGCTGGGGGAAAAACACCAGATCCCTATGGCCGGTGGGTGCCGGGCCGGACAGTGCGAATGCTGCGCTGTGAGAGTGATAGAAGGCGCTATTGGTTCATTCACCGAACAAACAGTTTCCGACGACGGCCTGTGCCTTGCCTGCCAGTCTGTACCGGCGAGTGATATTGTTATCGATGCATGAGGTATTTTAGTGTGCAGTGGCTCTGCACACCGCCCCAACAGCAGTAAACGATTGATATACCATGCTAGAGTTGCGACGGTAAGGCAGGAAATGACCGACCTGACATAATTTGCAAGGTACCGTTGACTACTCCATACGTGGACGACGTTGAGAAGGCCAGAAAAATCTTACCTCTTGTCTAAGAGGTAAGTGAGGGTATCAAAAACGGCTGTACTCAAAGGCTCGTTGGGGATCTTTTTACTGACAAGCTTGTTACCGTATTCACGGCGAATTCCGCTCTCTTTCGCAGACTCTGGCAACCCCGTCGGCATACTGCGGTCGGTGACCAGAGCACCTTCTCCCAGGCGCAGGGTGAGGGCATGCAGCTCTACAACATGTTCGATTGACACCATCGTTCCATCGCACCCACCCTCAAAACTACCGTGCGGACTCCGTCGCCTCGTCCATCTCCTCTTCCTGCTCACTGGCAAGCAGGGTTTTCTCGTTTTTGCATAGACATTGAATCAACAAGAACAGCACGCCGCTGGCCACCAGGGTGACGATCAGGCCATCGTAGCCGGTGATGCCGATCAGCATGCCGCTGACTACCGGCCCGGCGACGCTGCCGGCGGACCAGAAAAAGCCGAACAGGGCGTTAATCATAATCAGCTTCTGCCCATTGAAGGTTTTCCCCGCCCGCACCAGCGACAGGGTATAAAGCGCGCCCGCGGCGGCGCCCAGCAGCAGGCAAATGGCCATCAGCTGAATGCGCGAGCCGAGCATCAGCGGCAGGGCCAGCAGCGACAGGCTGAAGACTACCGCGCAGGACAGATGCACGCGGCGAATGCCGACCCGGTCAGCCAGCCAGCCGAGCGGGGTCTGGAACATCGCATCCCCGGTGAGCACCACGGTGACCAGCAGCACCGCCATCCCTTCATTCAGCCCTTTGTCCATGCCGTACAGCGGCAGCAGGGCAAGGATGCTGGCGTCAAAGAAGGCGAAGCAGAAGACCCCGGAGGCAAGTACCGGCAGGAAAGCGCCGAGGCTGCGCCAGCTGGCGCGCTCCCCAAGGCTTTCGCGGGTGCCAGTGGGCAGATGGCGCAGCATCAGCAGGCAGACGGCGGTGACCGCGACGATCGCCATCAGCGCCGAGGCCTGCCAGGCGGGGCCGACGGAGATCAGTAACGGCCCGGCCAGCTGGCAGCCGGTAAAGGCCGAGGCGTAGATGCCGGTGAGGGTGGCGCGCTGGCTGCCCGCCGCGCCGCCGGTGATCCAGCTTTCGCCCAGCACGATAATGACCCCGGAGGCCAGGCCGGTCAGCAGGCGCGGCAGCAAAAGCAGCGTCATATCGGTGGTGATGCATGAGGCGATGGTCGCCAGCGCCAGCAGGATCAGACTGCCGCTCAGCAGCACGCCCATTTCAACGCGCCGGCACAGCGCAGGAGAGAGGAAAGAGGAGATCATCATGCCGGCGGGCGGCAGGGCGGCCAGCAGGCCGACGTACAGCGGCGCGATCTGCTGCTGCGCCAGCTCAAGACTGATTAACGGCACCGTATAGCCGGTGATAAATCCCACGAGCGACGCGGCCATGATCATCGCCAGCGTGGGGGCAAGACGATTCTGGTCTGGGTTAAACATTTTATTTCCGATGAAGGAGAGGTCAGTAGTGGATCCTTCGGCAAATTGCCGTCCTGAGTTGCATAATAATTAATCGCCTGGCCGTTGTCACCGTTGAAATCACTACCAAAAAAGGACCGCCGGGCGGCGACAGGGCTGTACGCCGCGCCGCCGCCGCATTTCGTGACGTTGTCAGCGTGTTAACGACAGGATATAACGGAGGGAGCGGCAGCGACCCGACGTCGGTGAGCGACGGGGAAAAAACGCGACGCATGACCGATTATTCAGCATTACGCTATGCAGGAAAGGAGTAATACATGGCCGTATCGCCGTCACTGATCGCCGAAGCCGTTGGCTGGCGACGTGAATTTCACGCCGCGCCTGAGCTCGGATATCAGGAGCAGGAGACCTCGCGCCGCGTTGCGGAGCTGCTGGCCTCGTTTGGGCTGCAGGTACACCGCGGGCTGGCCGGCACCGGCGTCGTGGCGACGCTGGAAAACGGTCCCGGGCCGGTCATCGGCCTGCGCGCCGATATGGACGCCCTGCCGATCACCGAGCTGGGGAGCGTCAGCTATCGCTCGCGCCGTCCCGGGGTGATGCACGCCTGCGGCCACGATGGTCACACCGCGATGCTGCTGGCGGCGGCCGCCCATCTGGCGCAGACCCGCCAGTTCAGCGGCACCGTCCACTTTGTCTTCCAGCCGGCGGAAGAGAACCTCGGCGGCGCGCGCAAAATGGTGGAAGAGGGGTTGTTCGAGCGCTTCCCGATGGACGCCATCTACGCGCTGCATAACTGGCCGGGGATCCCCCTTGGTGAAGTGGCGCTCAGCGATGGCGCGATGATGGCCTCGCTGGACGCCTTCGAGATCACCCTGCGCGGAAAGAGCTGTCATGCGGCGATGCCGGAGAGCGGGGCCGATCCGATCGTCGCGGCGGCGCAGCTGATTATGGCGCTGCAGACCATTCCTTCCCGCCGCCTGTCGCCGCAGGATTCCGCGGTGGTCAGTATCACCCAGATAAACGGCGGCGAGGCGATCAACGTCCTGCCGGACACCGTGGTGCTGCGCGGTACCTTCCGCTGCCTGAGCAATCGCGTTCGCGCCCGCGTGCGTGAGCTTATCGAAAGCTATGTGGCGACCCAGCCGCAGGTGTCCGATGTGCAGGGTGAGATTAGCTGGTTCCCGGGCTATCCGGTGACCAAAAACCATGCGCAGCAGGCGCAGCAGGTGCGCGAGGTGGCCGTCGCCACCCTCGGCGCGGAAGCCGTGCGCTGGAACCAGGCGCCGTCGATGGCCTCCGAAGATTTTGCCTGCATGCTGGAGGTCTGTCCGGGAGCCTATTTCTGGATAGGCACCGACGGCGAAACCCCGTCGAAGCCGCTACATAACGCCAGCTATGACTTTAACGATGCGCTGATTAGTCCCGGGGTGGCCATGTGGGTGGCGCTGGTGGAGAAACAGCTGCCGGCGGCGTAACCCACCGGCAGCGGCAGAGGGAGCGCGGCGCGCTCCCTGAGGTCAGATGTCGGCGGCGGCTTTCAGTCGCGCCTTCATATCGCTGTAGGCCGTCCAGGCGTAGCGCTCCGCCCATTGCTGGTCGGCTATCGCTTCCACTTTCACCGCACAGTATTTGGTTTCCGGTGTTTTGGAGATCGGATCGAGGTTATCCTGGGTCAGCTCATTGCAGGCGCCCACCCACCACTGATAGGTCATATAGACCGCCCCCGGATTGATGCGATCGCTGAGGTCGGCGCGGGTGATCACCTTCCCGCGTCGGGAGCTGACCCACACCAGCTGTTTGTCAGCGATCCCCAGTCGTTGCGCATCCAACGGATTCATCTGCACCCGTCCCGGCTCGTCGGCCAGCGACTGCAGCGCGGCACAGTTGCCGGTCATTGAGCGGCAGGAGTAATGCCCCACCTCCCGCACGGTGCAGAGCACCAGCGGCCACTCGTCATCCGGGCGCTCCGCCGGCGCGCGCCAGGCGGTGGCGAACAGCTGTCCTTTGCCCGATGGGGTATCGAAGCGGTTGTCTTTATACAGCCACGGCGTGCCGGGGTGGTCGAGGGTCGGGCATGGCCACTGGACATGGCCCATATCGCCCATTTTCTCCCAGGTCACGCCGTAGAACAGCGGGCAGAGTTCGCGCATCTCGTCCCAGATCTGCTGGTTGTTCTCATAGTGCATCGGATAACCCATTTCGCTGGCCAGCAGGCTAATGATCTCCCAGTCGCGCTTCACATTCCCCGCCGGAGGGATCGCCTGTTCAAACCGCTGGAACCCACGGTCGGCGCAGGTGAATACGCCGCCGTGCTCGCCCCAGGAGGTGGCCGGCAGCAGGACATCGGCAATTTCCGCCGTTTTGGTCATGAAGATGTCCTGCACCACCACAAAGTCCAGCGCCTCGATGCCTTTGCGCACCAGGCCGAGGTCGGCTTCAGTCTGCAGCGGATCTTCACCCATGATGTAGTAGGCTTTGATCTCGCCGGTCAGCGCTTTATGCGGCACCTCGGTGATGCGGGTGCCGACCTGGTCATCCATCAGCGCCGGGTCGACACCCCAGGCGGCGGCGAATTTCTCCCGCACGGCGGGGTCGGTGACCTCCTGATAACCCGGGAACAGGTTCGGCAGCACGCCCATATCGCAGGCGCCCTGCACGTTGTTTTGCCCGCGGACCGGGCCCACGCCGACGTTCGCCCGCCCCAGGTTGCCGGTGAGCAGCGCCAGGCTTGCCAGACCGCGCACCACGTCCACCGCCTGGCCAAACTGGGTGACGCCCATGCCCCACATAATAGTGGCGGAAGGGGCGGCGGCGAAGATGCGCATCGCCTCACGGATCGCCTGCGCGCTGACCCCGACAATCGCTTCCACCGCTTCCGGGGCATAATCCTTCACCGCTTCGCGGTAAGCATCCAGCCCTTCGGTATAGCGTTCGACATAGGCTTTGTTGTACAGCTCCTCCTCCAGCAGTACATAGCCGAAGGCATTCACCAGCGCCATGTTGCTGCCGTTGTTGAGCTGCAGATGACGGTCGGCAATGCGCGCGGTTTCAATGCGCCGCGGATCGCAGACGATGATTTTGGCGCCGTTTTCCCGGGCTTTGATCACCCGGCGGGCGACGATTGGATGGGAGTCGGCGCAGTTGTAGCCAAAGACCAGCAGGCATTTCGAGTTTTCGATGTCGCTGATCGAGTTGCTCATCGCCCCGTTGCCCAGCGCCTGCTGCAGCCCGGCGACAGAGGGGCCGTGGCAGACGCGGGCGCAGCAGTCGACGTTATTGGTGTTGAGCACCGCGCGGGCGAACTTTTGCATCACATAGTTGGTTTCGTTGCCGGTGCCGCGCGAGGAGCCGGTGGTCATGATGGCGCGCGGGCCATGCTTCTCTTTGATCTCCCTGAGCTTGCTGGCGGTATAGCGAATCGCCTCCTGCCAGCTGACCGGCGTGAAGGCGCCGCCTTTCTGGTAGCGGATCATCGGTTGTTTGAGACGGGGCGTCAGGAGCTGCGTATCGTTAAGAAAATCCCAGCCGTAGTAGCCTTTCAGACACAGCTGGTTCTGGTTGGTGACGCCGTCGGCGGCTTCCGCGCGAATGATTTTATTGTTGTCGACAACCAGTTTAAGTTTGCAACCCGCCCCGCAGTAGGGGCACACGCTCGTGATTTTTTTCATCAGTAACAGACCTGTTAACAGTGAACAGAGGATCGCTGTCGCGCCGGGCCCGACGGGCAACGATCGCGGTAACGCCTGGTCGTGATGCAGACGCAGGCCTGCTGCGCTATGCAGGTCTTGTGCCAGAATTTAATTTGTTGATTTACATGTGAAAATTAAAATGGTGCGATGACGGGAACGTGACCTCGTCACTAATGACGATGACGCAGAGCGCCGACGTCAGACGCTCTGCGGGGGTAAACGTGGCTAGGCGAGAGGGCGGCACCGGTCGAAGTGCGATTCGCTCAGGCCGACGTCGCGCGCGGCGGCGCAGATAGCCTGCCAGCTGCCGGCATCCAGCGGGATCCCCTGCGCCAGCCGCGCTTCGCGGTTGGCGGCCTCCCATTCGCCGGGCGCCAGCACCGGGGCATCGGGATCGTGCGGCGACTGCTTGCACCATGCGATAAAGGCCTCCGTCTGCGCCTGGCTGTCCGGGGCATCGAACGCGTCCGGGCGCAGGATCACCGTGGTCATGCAGTTAAAGATGGCGTCGACGCTGGTCTGCAGGCTCTCCTGATGGGTGGTTTGCCCCCCGGAGAGCGCGCCGCCGAGCACTTCGCACAGCGTCGCCAGGGCATAGCCTTTGTGCTGGGCGAAGGTGAGCAGGGCGCCCAGCGGCGAAGTCTGCATCACCGCCGGGTCGGTGGTGGGGAGCCCTTTGGCGTCGATCAGGCAGCCGGGGGCCACGGCTTCGCCTTTATGCCAGGCGACGCGGGTTTTACCAAAGGCGATGGCGCTGGTGGCGTAGTCCAGCAGCAGCGGCGGATGGCCCGCGCGGGGGAACACCACGCACAGCGGGTTAGTGCCGAAGCGGCTGTCCTTCCCGCGGAACGGGGCGACCATTGGGTCGCCGATCACGCTGACGAAGTGGATGGAGATCAGCCCGGCGGCGGCGCACTGCTCGGCCCAGTAGCCGATGCGCCCGACGTGATGCGCATTGCGCAGGGCGATTGCCGCCATACCATGCTGCTTCGCCTTTTCAATGCCTAACTGCATCGCTTCGTGGGCGACCACCTGGCCGAAGCCGGCGTTGCCGTCGAGGGTGACCACGGCGCCGGCATCTTTGGTGACCGTGGCGTGGCGGTTGAGCTGCAGAAAACCGCCGGCATGGGATTTCACATAGCTTGGGATCATCCCGACGCCATGGGAGTCATGCCCGGCCAGGTTGGCGGCGATCAGGTGGTCGGCGACCAGCGTCGCTTCTTCTGAGCGGCTGCCGAGATGGGTAAACAGTGAGACGACAAACTGATGCAGATCCGTCGCCAGAAAGCGGTGTCCTGTTGGCACTGATTCTCTCCTGTAGTCTGTTGTTATTTTGTTATGTTTGCCGTTTTATGCTGCGCCGCCCGGCGCAGAAGGTCAAGGGCGGGGGCTCCGGGCGTCACGCCACTGCGCCAGCGTCTGCGTTATACGCCAGACGATAAAAAACCGGTCCGCGATCGCGTTTTAATTAACGCCATAAACACCACATTTTTAAATTCTGCCACTGTCACAAAAGCCAGAAAAAAGCCAGCCCCGGCGTTGCAAGGGGAGCTGATACCACTATATGTTAAATTTGTGTTTATTAATTGATGATTAAAGGTTGGTATCATGTATAAGAAAATAAGTGGTTTAGTGGTTTCACTGACGGCCGTTTTCGCCTGTGCCGCCTGGGCGGAGGTGCCTGCGGGCTATCCCGCGGATTATCAAAAAACGGTGGATGCCGCCGTAAAAGAGGGCAAGGTGGTTATTTATTCCACCACCGATACCAAAGCGGCCGGGCCGTTAATTAAAGGATTTGAAGCGCAATATCCGGGCGTAAAAGTCGAATATAACGACATGAACAGCACCGAGCTGTATAACCGTTATATCAGCGAGCAGGCCGCCGGGGGCGGCAGCGGGGACGTGGTGTGGAGCTCGTCGATGGATACCGCGCTGAAATTAGCTACCGAATACGCGGAACAATATGCCTCGCCGGAGGTGAAGCAATTACCCGATTGGGCGGTCTGGCAGCAGAAAGCCTATGGCACCACCTACGAGCCGGTGGTGTTTATCTATAACAAACGGCTGATCCCGCAGAATGAGGTTCCGGATTCGCATACCGAGCTGGCAAAACTGATCGCCAGCCAGGCCGATAAATTTAAAGGCAAAGTCACCACCTACGACATCGAAAAATCGGGCCTCGGCTTTATGCTGGCGGTGCAGGACAGCCAGGCCGACGCGAACTATTTTGCCGACCTGGCGAATATCGCTAAAGGCGGTCTGACAGTGCAGTCTTCCACCGGCACGATGATGGAGCGCGTCTCCTCTGGCGAAAACCTGATCGGCTATAACATTCTTGGTTCCTATGCCGAAGCACGGGCGAAAAACGATCCCTCTTTAGGCATCGCCTATCCGAAAGATTACGTGCTGGTGCTCTCCCGCGTCTCGTTTATTAGCCAGGAGAGCGAACATCCCAATGCGGCAAAATTGTGGCTCGACTATGTCTTGTCGGAAAAAGGCCAGCAGATCCTCGCCAGCCAGGCGGATATTCCCTCTATTCGTCGCGATATTGAAGGTAAAAATGATATCGATGGTATGACCGCGCTGTTGGGCAAAGCGTTAAAACCGATCCCGGTCAACGAAACGCTGCTCGATTATTTACAGCCGCAAAAACGTCTGCAGTTTATTAAACAATGGCGCAGCGCCGCCGCGAAATAATCCTCCTTCGGGGCATCGCCGATGCCCCTTATTCACACCCGGCGGGTTTTTTCTCCTGACCAAAGGGATGAACCATGAATGTATTACGCAGAAAGTGGCAGGGGCTGCCGCGCGGCGTGGTGGTGTGCATCACGGCGCTGGTGATTTATGTCCCGCTGTTATTTATTGTGGTGCAGAGTTTTCTCTCCGCGCCATTCTTTTCCCGCTCCAAATCGTGGAGTCTGGAAGCGTTCGCCTTTATTTTTACCGACCCGGATTTTTATCTGGCATTAAGGTCAGGTTTTATTCTGGCCTTTGGCCTGGTGATTATTGCCATTCCGCTGGGCGGTATTTTGGCGTTTCTGATGGTGCGCACCGATTTACCCGGCCGGCGGATCATTGAGCCGCTGATCCTGGTGCCGATCTTCGTCTCGCCGATGGTGCTGGGCTTTGGCTACGTGGTGGCCGCCGGGCCGGTAGGCTTCTTTTCCCAGTGGGCGCAGCAGCTGATCGGCTTTGTGCCGTGGAACATCTACTCGATGTTCAGCATTGTGGTCATCGCCGGCTTAACCCACGTTCCGCACGCCTATCTCTATATCTCTTCGGCGCTGCGCAGCGTCGGTTCCGACGTGGAAGAGGCGGCGCGCACCGTCGGCGCTACCCCGCTGCAGGTGATGACCTCGGTGAGTCTGCCGATGGTGCGGCCATCCATCCTTTACGCCTGCGTGCTGCTCTTCTTCCTCGGTCTGGAGGTTTTCGGTCTGATGCTGGTGCTGGGCGACCCCGAGGGCAACATGGTGCTGGCGACCTATCTTTATAAGCTGACCAACAAGCTCGGCACCCCCTCCTACCATCTGATGGCGGCGGTGGCGGTGGTGCTGATCTGCATTACCATCCCGCTGGTGATGCTCCAGCGGCGACTGATGCGCACCGCCAACCGCTTTGTCACCATGAAGGGCAAGGCGTCGCAGGCGCGGGCGCTGCCGCTGGGCAAATGGCGCTGGGTGGCCGGGGCGGTGGTGGTGGCCTGGCTGACGGTGACCATCGGCGTGCCGCTGCTCGGCGTGGCGCTGCGCGCCTTTATCTCCAACTGGGGCGTCGGGGTGTCGCTGTGGGATGAGCTGTCGCTGGCGACGTTCCACAATATCTGGCAGCAGCCCAACCTGCTGCGGGCAATCGTCAACTCGATGGCTATCGGCATCGTCGGCGGCGCGCTGGCGGTGATCTGCTATCTGTTTGTCGGCATCGCCATGCACCGCAAAGCGGACAACGTCACCCGCTTTCTCGACTACAGCGTGCTGGTCCCGCGTGCGGTGCCGGGGCTGCTGGCCGGGCTGGCCTTCCTGTGGGTGTTCCTGTTTGTGCCGATGTGGCTCGATCAGTCGCTGAAGCACGGCTGGCTCTCGGCGCTGCCGGTGGCCGACTGGCTGCGCGAACACCTTATCGTGCAACTGCGTGCCCTGCGCAACACTATCTTCAGCGTTTGGCTGGCCTACACCGTGGTATGGATGGCTTACGGCCTGCGGCTCATCTCTTCGACGCTGCTGCAGGTGGGCCCGGAGCTGGAGGAGGCGGCGCGCAGCACCGGCGCTTCCCGGGGGCAGATCACCCGCCACGTGACTGTCCCGCTGTCGCGCTATGGGCTGATTGGCTCCTGGCTGCTGATGTTCCTTATCTTTGAGCGTGAGTATTCCACCGGCGTCTATCTGCTGTCGCCGGGTACCGAAACCATCGGCTCGATGCTGGTGTCGCTGTGGGCGGCGGGGGCCATCGATATCGTCGCGGCGCTCTCCTTTATCAATATTCTGCTGGTGGTGATTGGCCTTGGTATCGCCCTGCGCTTTGGAGTGAAATTACATGATTGAGTTATCGGTAGAAAATCTGCATCTCACCTATGGCGACAACCCGGTGCTGAAGGGGGTGTCCATGGCGCTTGGCCGGGGAGAGGTGGTGTCGCTGCTGGGGCCGTCGGGAAGCGGCAAAACCACGCTGCTGCGGGCGGTGGCCGGGCTGGAAAAACCGACGAGCGGACGGATCGCCATCGGCAACCGTACGGTGTACGACGGCACGCCGCGCAGCGAGATCCCGGCCGAAGAGCGTAACCTGGGCCTGGTCTTCCAGTCCTATGCCCTGTGGCCGCACAAAACGGTGTTCGACAACGTGGCCTATCCGCTGAAGCTGCGTAAAGTCGCCGCCGGGGAGATAAAAGAGCGGGTGCAGCGCGTACTGGATCAGCTGGGGCTGGGGCACCTCGGCAACCGCCATCCGCACCAGCTCTCCGGTGGCCAGCAGCAGCGGGTGGCCATCGGCCGGGCGCTGGTCTACAACCCGCCGGTGATCCTGCTGGATGAACCGCTCTCCAACCTTGATGCCAAACTGCGCGAAGAGGCGCGGGTGTTTCTGCGCGAGCTGATCATCAAGCTGGGCCTGTCGGCGCTGATGGTCACCCACGATCAGAATGAAGCAATGGCCATCTCCGATCGTATTCTGCTGCTGAACAATGGCGTCATTGAGCAGCAGGGGACGCCGCAGGAGATGTACGGCAGCCCGGCGACGCTGTTCGCCGCCGAGTTTATGGGCAGCAATAACCGTCTGCACGGTAAGGTGACGGCGCTGGAAAACGGTCGTGCGAGGGTTGAAGGCGCCAGCTGGACGCTGTGGGGTCGAGCGGGCGAGGGGGTCAGCGTTGGCCAGCCGGCGACGGCGGTGATCCGCGTCGAGCGCCTGCGTCTCGACGGCGCAGCGCAGGATAATAGCCTCCAGCTCCCGCTGCTGACCAGCATGTACCTCGGCGACCGCTGGGAGTACCTGTTCCGTACCGAAGGCGACGACTTTCCGCTGCGCGCCTACGGAACGGCGCTGCGCGATGCCGAACACTGCCATCTGACGCTCCCGGCGGAGGATGTGTGGATTTTTCCGCAGAAGTAACTACGCGAAGCCACGGAAGGCAAGCATCAGTACGTCGCGCTACGTTCTGGGTATGACAAAAGCGTTTTGCGCCTGGCTGCGGGGCGGGCAGGCCAGTAGGGTATATCGGTCCTGGTCAGCAGCAAGTCGACGGTGGTGATATGGGGACATACTTTTTCGTTTGATAAATGTTGATGCTGATGCGGAAACCCTGCGGAGTGCAATTATCGTAAATCTGGCGTTTTAATACGCCGCTAAACACAATATGCTGGTGTCTTCCCCACATGCGTGGGGGTGTTTCTTCAGCATCATCTAGCAGGCGCATATACGTGACGTCTTCCCCACATGCGTGGGGGTGTTTCTGTTAAGCATGGTTTTGTCAGAGTATATGGACTGTCTTCCCCACGTGTGTGGGGGTGTGTCTAAAAAAGAAAAACTCTCCGCTTCCCTGTTCGGGTCTTCCCCACACGTGTGGGGCCTGTTTTCGTTTGATAAGGAAATTAAAATGAAAAGAGCCGAATTAGACGTTGTGGTTTTAGGTGAGGATTTACCGAATGAAGGGCTGGTAAAAGGAACGCTTGGTACGATTGTGATGGTTTTTAATACGCCAACAACTGGCTATCTGGTCGAGTTTTGCGACGAGAAAGGAAAAACAATCGCAATGCCAGTTTTATTCCCCGCCCAGCTAAAGCGCTATTTCACGATTGGTAACCTGAAGTCGCTGATGGTGGAAGGTAATTATCCCGTAGCCGACCCTGTAGACCCAGATGTCATGGCAGATTTAATGCACAAAGTCGCGCCTGTTGAATGGAAGGACAAGAAAAGAAGGGGCTATGAGGATATTCAACGACTATTGATTAGTCGGCCGGACTACGCGGATATGTTCAATATTATGGATGGAGGTGAGTACAATGGCATGACATTGTACAGCCTGGTGCAGGCAGAGAACGGTGAACCTGCATGGTCGAATATCTTTGTTCGAAACTTTGATACGCGTATTAACGACATCTATGTCGATCCGAACCTCAATGACAAAGTAGTGATTGGTGAAGAGGGCATGTCCGTGATTGTCTACAGCTTCACAGATGACCGTTTCGAAATCCGCGATAAAGTCTTCTCGGATTATGTCATTGAGTCACATACCCACTTCACCGGACTGTTGTCCGCCCTTATTGAGCCGGTCAGCTGAATCCGAGACATCCATACCTTCAGCGTTTCCCACGGACGTGGGAATTTTTTTCCGCTCGGCTTACCCCGCCAGATGGCACACGGCTTCAATATTGTGTCCGTCTGGCGCAATCACAAAGGCGGCGTAGTAACTGGCGTGGTAGTTTGGCCGTACCCCCGGCGCGCCGTTGTCCTTTCCTCCGGCGGCCAGCGCCGCCTGCCAGAAGGCATCGACCTGCTCGCGGCTGTCGGCGCGAAAGGCAATGTGCAGCGGCGCCGGTTTTTCCGTACTTTGATAGAGGCATAGAGAGACATCGCCGCTGCCAGCCAGCTCTGCGCCGTAGCTCGGCTCGCCTTCGCCAACCAGCGTTACGCCAAGCGGGGCCAGGGCCTGTAAAAAGAACGTTTTGCTGGCGGCATAGTCGCTAGCGCCGAATTTCACATGATCGAACATATCTTCTCTTCTCCTGTGGATGGGGATCGCCAGCTGAACGCGTTAGCCGGGAAATAGATGCAAAATAGTTAACAACGGTTATTAACTTTTTTAACAGCTCAAAATGTTTAATTATTCCTAATACGAGTATTTACAGACGTTTAATCTGCCATGTACCATAAACAAAAAATAACATTTGTGATACAAGTCACTCTTTTATGGCGCATGGGTAAGCTCAGCGCGGTGTGAATGCCGCTGGTTTACCGCCTCAAGGTTATGGCAGCACCCTTCTCACGATGACATTCCGGTGAATTTCTCTCCGATTTCCCGCGTTTCGTTGAGAATCGTCTACTATCCAAACGATAACCCTATAAATGATATCGCCTCTGGCGATGTTTTATCCGACTTGCCGGGCCGGGCCAGACGCTAAGCGGTTTGAAAGCGCAATGGTATCGGTTCCAGCACGACATTCACTGGGTTTGTCTGCGACAAAAACAGTAATTTTCAATGACAGGAATGTGATGATGTCGAGCGAGAAAACCAACAATTCCAGGCGTGATTTCCTGGTGAAATCGATGGCGCTGATCCCGACGGTGGTGATCGGCGGCGCGGGAGCAGGGGCCATTGGCGTGGCCACCAGCGCGACCGCGCAGGCGGCCCCCGCGTCTGAGCCTGCTTCCGGGAACACGGCGGCGGCCAGCGACTGGAAGCCGCAGTTCTTCAACGATCGTGAGTGGGTGTTTATCAACGCCGCCGTCGCTCGCTTAATCCCGGCGGATGAACTCGGTCCCGGCGCCAAAGAGGCCGGCGTCCCGGAGTTTATCGATCGCCAGCTCAATACCCCCTACGCCACCGGCTCCATCTGGTATATGCAGGGGCCCTTCAACCCCGACGTGCCGAAAGAGATGGGTTATCAGCTGCCGCTGGTGCCTAAACAGATCTATAACCTCGGGATCGCTGATGCCGAGGCGTGGTGCCAGGACAAATATCATAAAACCTTCGCTGAACTGAGCAGCGAGCAGCAGGACGAGGCGCTCGGCCTGTGGGAATCCGGCAAAGCCGAGTTCAAACAGCTCCCGGCCTCGCTGTTCTTCACCTATCTGCTGCAGAACACCCGAGAAGGCTTCTTCAGCGACCCCATCCATGGCGGTAATAAAGGCATGGTCGGCTGGACGCTGATTAATTTTCCCGGCGCGCGCGCCGACTTTATGGACTGGGTTGAACGGGGCGAACGCTACCCCTTCCCGCCGGTATCAATTAATGGGGAGAGGGCGTAATTATGGCCACCGTATTGAAAAAAACCGATGTCGCGATTGTCGGCTTCGGCTGGGTTGGGGCAATCATGGCCAAAGAGCTGACCGAAGCCGGGCTCAACGTCGTCGCGCTGGAGCGCGGCCCGATGCGCGACACCTGGCCGGATGGCGCCTATCCGCAGGTGATTGATGAGCTGACCTACAACATCCGCCGCAAGCTGTTCCAGGATCTGTCGAAAAGCACTGTCACCATCCGGCATAACACCAGCCAGCAGGCGGTGCCGTATCGCCAGCTGGCGGCCTTCCTGCCAGGTACCGGCGTGGGCGGTGCCGGGCTGCACTGGTCCGGCGTCCATTTCCGCGTCGATCCCATCGAATTGCGGATGCGCAGCCACTATGAAGAACGCTACGGCAAAAACTTCATTCCCCAGGATATGATCATCCAGGATTTCGGTGTCACCTACGACGAGCTGGAACCGTTCTTCGATAAAGCGGAAAAAGTGTTCGGCACCTCCGGGACCGCCTGGTCGATCAAAGGCAAGGTGGTCGGCAAAGGCCGCGGCGGCAACGCCTTCGCCCCGGACCGCTCAGACGACTTCCCGCTGCCGGCGCAGAAAAACACCTGGTCGGCGCAGCTGTTTGAAAAAGCGGCGCTGGAAGTGGGGTATCACCCCTATAACCTGCCGTCGGCCAACACTTCCGACTCCTATACCAACCCCTACGGCGCGCAGATGGGCCCGTGCAACTTCTGCGGTTTCTGCAGCGGCTACGCCTGCTACATGTACTCCAAAGCCTCGCCGAACGTGAACATCCTGCCGGCGCTGCGCCAGGAAAAACGCTTTGAGCTGCGGACCAACGCCAACGTGCTGAAGGTCAACCTGACCGACGACAAATCCCGCGCCACCGGCGTGACCTACGTCGACGGCCAGGGGCGCGAAATGGAACAGCCGGCGGACCTGGTGATTATCGGCGCCTTCCAGTTCCACAACGTGCACCTGATGCTGCTCTCCGGGATCGGCAAACCGTACAATCCGGAGACCGGCGAAGGGGTGGTGGGGCGTAACTTCGCCTACCAGAACATGACCACCATCAAGGCCATTTTCGACAAAGACACCTATACCAACCCGTTTATCGGCGCGGGCGGCAACGGCGTCGGGGTCGACGACTTCAACGCCGACAACTTCGACCACGGCGCGGCGGGCTTTGTGGGCGGTTCGCCATTCTGGGTCAACCAGGCCGGGACCAAGCCCATCTCCGGTTTCCCGGTACCGCCGGGCACCCCGGCGTGGGGCAGCAAGTGGAAAGCGGCGGTTGCCGATACCTACACCCATCACCTGTCGATGGATGCCCACGGCGCGCACCAGTCCTATCGGCAGAACTACCTCGATCTTGATCCGAACTACAAAAACGTCTTCGGCCAGCCGCTGCTGCGCATGACCTTCGACTGGCAGGAAAACGACATCAAGATGGCGCAGTTTATGTTCGATAAGATGGCGCCGATCGCCAAAGCGATGAAGCCGAAATATATCCTCGGCAGCCCGAAAAACGCCAACAGCCACTTTGATACCACCACCTACCAGACCACCCATATGAACGGCGGGGCGGTAATGGGGGAAGATCCGAAAACCAGCGCCGTGAACCGTTATCTGCAAAGCTGGGACGTGCATAACGTCTTCGTCATCGGCGCCTCCGCGTTCCCGCAGGGGCTGGGCTACAACCCAACCGGCACGGTGGCCGCGCTGGCCTACTGGTCAGCGAAGGCGATCCGCGAACAGTATCTGAAAAATCCGGGACCCCTGGTGCAGGCATAAAGGAAGGCAGATGATGAAAATGCAATGGTTATCGGCCCTGGTGCTTGGGGCATTGAGCTGCGCGGCTTTTGCCGAAGAGGCGCCTGCGGACAGCAATCTGATTAAGCAGGGGGAGTATCTGGCGCGGGCGGGGGACTGTGTCGCCTGCCACACCAACGGCAAAACGGGGAAACCTTTCGCCGGAGGTCTGCCGATGGAGACGCCGATCGGCACCATCTACTCCACCAATATCACGCCGGATAAAGAACACGGCATCGGCGGGTACACCTTCGAAGAGTTCGACGACGCGGTGCGCAAGGGCGTGCGGAAAGACGGTTCCACGCTCTATCCGGCGATGCCGTATCCCTCGTTCGCGCGGATCAGTGAAGCGGACATGCGCGCCATGTACGCCTACTTTATGCATGGCGTGGAACCGGTGAATGCCGCCAACAAGGACACCGACATCCCGTGGCCGCTGTCGATGCGCTGGCCGCTGGCGTTCTGGCGCGGCATCTTCGCCCCGACGCCGAGCGACTTTGTCGCCAACCCGCAGGTTGACCCGGTGCTGGAGCGCGGCCGCTATCTGGTGGAAGGCCTGGGCCACTGCGGTGCCTGCCATACCCCGCGCAGTCTGACGATGCAGGAAAAAGCGCTCAGCGAAAGCGAAGGCGATGATTACCTGGCGGGCAGCAATGCGCCGATTGACGGCTGGGTCGCCTCCAGCCTGCGCGGCGAAAACCGCGACGGTCTGGGGACCTGGAGCGAGGCTGAGCTGGCCGAGTTCCTGAAAACCGGACGCAACGATAAATCGGTGGTCTTCGGCGGCATGAGCGATGTGGTGGAGCACAGTCTGCAGTATCTTTCTGATGACGACATCACCGCCATCGCCCGCTATCTGAAGTCGCTCCCGCCGCGCGGCGGCAAACAGACCCCAGCCCCGGTGGAAGACAGCGTGGCGAAAGATCTGTGGAAGGGTAACGACAGCAAAACCGGCGCCGCGCTGTACGTTGATAACTGCGCCGCCTGCCACCGCACCGACGGCGCGGGCTATAAACGCGCCTTCCCGTCGCTGAAGGGCAACCCGGTGGTACAGACCGAAGATGCCACTTCGCTTATCCATATCGTTCTGACCGGGAGCACCACGCCGGCGGTGAAAGATGCGGTCTCCAACCTGACCATGCCGTCGTTCGGCTGGCGTCTGGACGACCAGCAGGTGGCGGATGTGGTCAACTTCATCCGCACCAGCTGGGGCAACAATGCGCCGGCGGTCAGCGCCAGCGATGTGGCGAAGGTGCGTAAGGAGACCGCGGCGCACGATGAGAAGGCGTTAGGCAACGCCGATATCTCGAAGCTGCCTGGGGCCGGACAGTAACCGTCAGGGTTGCGTCGCCCGCGCGACGCAACCCATACTTAGCCAGGACGTAAAATACTGTCTGAATCAAGGAGTTTGCCTTCATGCTGCATGCAGAGCGACTGACCTGCATCGTTGACGATCGACCGCTGTTTGCGGCGCTGACGCTGTCCCTCGCTGCCGGCGAGCTGCTGCAGGTCGCCGGTGATAACGGCGCGGGGAAAACCTCGCTGCTGCGGATCCTTTGCGGCCTGGCGCGCCCGGAAAGCGGGGTGGTGAGCTGGCAGGGGCAGCCGCTGGCGAAGGTCCGGGAGTCATTTCATCGTCAGCTGCTGTGGCTGGGCCATAAACCCGGCGTCAACGCGGCGCTGACCGCCGATGAAAACCTGCGTTTCTTCTTTCCGTCCAGCCGCCTTCAGCAGCGGGAAAGCGCCCTCGCCGCCATCGGCCTGGCGGGCTATGAAGATCTCCCCTTGAGCCAGCTCTCCGCCGGGCAACAGCGGCGGGTGGCGCTGACCCGCCTGTGGTTAACCGACGCGCCGCTGTGGATCCTCGATGAGCCGTTCACCGCGCTCGACGCCACGGCGATGGAAACCCTGACCCGCCGCCTGGAGCAGCACGCCCGGCAGGGGGGAAGCGCGATCCTCACCACTCATCAGCCGCTGCGGCCGCTGCGCTGCCCGTTGCGCACCCTGCGCCTCGGCGGCGACGCGGGAGGCGGGCAATGATGCGAGCGCTGTTGGCCCGGGAACTGCGCCTGGCGTGGCGCAGCGGGGCGGAGATCCTCAATCCGCTCTGGTTCTTTCTGATCGTCATCACCCTGTTTCCGTTCGGCGTCGGCGCTGCGCCGCAGCTGCTGGCGCAGATTGCGCCGGGCGTGGTGTGGGTCGCCGCGCTGCTGGCGGCGCTGTTGGTGATGGATCGGTTGTTTCGCGACGACTGGCAGGACGGTTCTCTGGAGCAGCTGTTGCTCCTGCCGACGCCGCTGGCGGCGGTAGTGCTGGTGAAGGTGGTCGCCCACTGGATGATGAGTGGCCTGCCGCTGCTGATCGTCTCGCCGCTGGCGGCGCTGCTGCTGGGGATGAGTCTGCACGATGCCGGCGTGCTGGCGCTGACCTTGCTGCTCGGCACCCCGACGCTCAGTTTTCTCGGCGCGGTGGGGGTTGGCCTGACGGTCGGCCTGAAGCGCGGCGGCGTCCTGCTGAGCCTGCTGGTGCTGCCGCTGGCGGTGCCGCTGCTGATTTTCGCCACCGCGGCCTGCCAGGCGGCGGCCGCTGGGCTCTCGGTCAGCGGCTATCTGGCGATGCTGGCGGCGTTTTTAACCGCCAGCGCCACCCTGTGCCCGTTCGCCACCGCCGCCGCGCTGCGGCTGACCGTGCAATAATTCGCTGCGCCTGCGGGCGCGGCCATCATAACCGTGTGAGTAAGCGTCTATGTGGAAAGCGTTACATCAACTGGCGATCCCCGAGCGGCTGTACCGTCTGTGCGGATGCTGGATCCCCTGGCTGGCGGCGTTGAGCGCGCTGTTGCTGGTCATCGGCCTGGGGTGGGGCTTTGGCTTCGCCCCCGCGGACTATCAGCAGGGGGAAAGCTACCGGATCATGTACCTTCACGTCCCGGCGGCGATGTGGTCGATGGGGCTGTACCTGGCGATGGCCGTCGCGGCCTTCGTCGGGGTGGTCTGGCAGATCAAAATGGCCGACCTGGCGATCGCCGCCCTGGCGCCGGTGGGGGCGGTCTGCACCCTGGTGGCGCTGGTCAGCGGCGCGGCATGGGGTAAGCCGATGTGGGGAACCTGGTGGATCTGGGACGCCCGCCTGACCTCAGAGCTGGTGCTGCTGTTTCTTTACGCCGGAGTCATCGCCCTGTGGCACGCCTTTGACGACCGGCGGCTGGCCGGGCGCGCGGCGGGGATCCTCGTCCTGGTCGGGGTGGTCAATCTGCCCATCATTCATTACTCGGTCTACTGGTGGAACACCCTGCACCAGGGCTCGACCAACCTGCAGCAAACCATCGACCCAAGCATGCGTCTGCCGCTGCGGATCTGCATCTTTGCCTTCCTCATGCTGTCGGTCACGCTGACCCTGATGCGCCTGCGTAACCTGATCCTGCAGCTGGAGCGCCGTCGACCGTGGGTGGTGGCGCTGGTGAATAAAGGAGCTGCCCGATGAGCCCCGCCTTTTCGTCTTTCGCCGCCTTCCTGAATATGGGCGGCTATGCCGTGTACGTCTGGCTGGCGGTGGCCGTGGCGGTCGCCGCCTTTGGCTTGCTGACGGTGCACACTCTGTGGGCGCGGCGGGCGCTGTTCCATGAGGTACGACGCCAGCAGGCGCGCGAGCGGCGGATCGCTGCCGCCCGCGAACACGACAAGGAGGCCGCGGATGCAAGCGCGTCGTAAAACCCGGCTGTATATCGTGCTGGCGGTGCTCGCCGGCCTCGGGCTGACCGTCAGCCTGACGCTGTACGCCCTGAGCAGCAATATCGATCTGTTCTACACCCCGGGGGAAATTATCTACGGCAAAACGGAAACCCGGGCGCTGCCCCATACCGGGCAGCGGCTGCGGGTGGGGGGCTACGTTCAGCCGGGCTCCCTGCAGCGCGACCCGCAAACCCTCGACGTGCGCTTTAAGCTGTATGACGCCCGCGGGGTGGTGGACGTCAGCTATAAGGGCATTCTGCCGGACCTGTTCCGTGAGGGTCAGGGCGTGGTGGCCCAGGGCGTACTGGACGGCGAGCGGCATATTACCGCCCAGCAGGTGCTGGCCAAACATGATGAAAATTACACGCCGCCGGAGGTGAAAAACGCCATGACGCCGGAGAAAACGAGGGCGCAGCCATGATGCCGGAGCTGGGCAACTTTTTACTGTGTCTGGCGGCGGGGCTGGCGCTGCTCCTGAGCATCTATCCCCTGTGGGGCGCGGCGCGGCAGGATCGGCGGCTGATGGCCCTGGCCCGGCCGCTGGCCTGCGGGCTGTTCGCCTGTATCGGCGTCGCCTTCCTGCTGCTGGTGCACGCCTTTGTGGTCAATGACTTTACCGTCCGCTACGTGGCGGAAAACTCCAACAGCGCGCTGCCGGTGTGGTATCGGGTGGCGGCGACCTGGGGGGCGCACGAGGGCTCGCTGCTGCTGTGGGTCCTGCTGCTCAGCGTCTGGACCTTCGCCGTCGCCATCTTCAGCCGCCGAATGCCGCTCGACGCCGTCGCCCGGGTGCTGGCGGTGATGGGGATGATCGCCTTTGGGTTCCTGCTGTTTATCCTCTTTACCTCCAACCCGTTCAGCCGCGGCCTGCCGCAGTACCCCATTGATGGCCGCGACCTCAATCCGCTGCTGCAGGATATCGGCATGATTTTCCATCCGCCAATCCTCTATATGGGTTACGTCGGCTTCTCGGTGGCTTTCGCCTTCGCCATCGCCTCGCTGCTGGCGGGGCGGCTGGATACTGCCTGGGCGCGCTGGTCGCGTCCCTGGACCCAGGCGGCATGGATGTTCCTCACCCTCGGCATCGTGCTGGGCTCGGCGTGGGCCTACTACGAACTGGGCTGGGGCGGCTGGTGGTTCTGGGATCCGGTGGAAAACGCCTCGTTTATGCCGTGGCTGGTGGGAACCGCGCTGCTGCACTCCCTGGCGGTAACCGAGAAGCGCGGCAGCTTCCGCGCCTGGACGGTGCTGCTGGCCATCGCCGCCTTCTCCCTGTGTCTTCTGGGCACCTTCCTGGTGCGCTCCGGGGTGCTGGTCTCAGTGCATGCCTTCGCCTCGGATCCGTCGCGCGGGCTGTTTATTCTGGTACTGCTGATTGTCGCCATCGGCGGATCGCTGCTGCTGTACGCCCTGAAGGGCGGCCGGGTGCGGGCGCGGGTGGAACATACGCTGTGGTCGCGCGAGTCGTTCCTGCTTGGCAACAATATCTTGCTGATGGCCGCGATGCTGGTGGTGCTCCTCGGAACGCTGCTGCCGCTGGTGCATAAAGAGCTGGGCCTCGGCAGCATCTCCATTGGCGAGCCGTTCTTCAATACCATGTTCACCGCCCTGATGGCGCCTTTTGCGCTGCTGCTGGGGCTGGGACCGCTGATCCGCTGGCGGCGCGATGACGTCGCCAGGCAGATTAAACGCCTGATTATTGCCCTGGTGGTGACGTTGTCACTTTCTCTGGCGCTGCCGTGGCTGCTGCAGGACCGTATCACCGCCATGGCGGTCATAGGCCTGATGATGGCGCTGTGGGTGCTGATCTTCGCCCTGATGGAGGTTCACGAACGGGCCACCCATCGCCACGGTTTCTGGCGCGGCCTGCGCACCCTGACCCGCAGCCAGTGGGGGATGGTGCTCGGTCACGTCGGCGTGGCGGTGACCGTTATCGGCATCACCTTCAGCCAGAACTACAGCGTGGAGCGCGATGTACGGATGCGCCCCGGCGACAGCATCGATATCCATCACTATCACTTTGTGTTTAACGGCGTGCGCAATATCGTCGGCCCCAACTGGACCGGCGGCGAAGGCATTATTGCCGTGACCCGCAACGGCCGCCCGGAAGCGACGCTGTATGCCGAGAAGCGCTTTTACACCGCCAGCCGGATGATGATGACCGAGGCGGCGATCAGCGGCGGGCTGACCCGCGATCTGTACGCCGCGCTGGGGGAAGAGCTGAGCGACGGCAGCTGGGCGGTGCGTCTGTACTATAAACCGTTCGTTCGCTGGATCTGGTACGGCGGGGTACTGATGGCCCTCGGCGGTCTGTGCTGCATGCTCGACCCCCGCTACCGGATGCGTAAGAAGCTGCAGGAGGCCTCATGAACCGGAAGCTACTGTTTATCCCGCTGGTGCTGTTTCTGGCGCTGGCCGCCGCGCTGTTCTGGCAACTGATGCGCAACGCCGATGGCGATGACCCGACGACCCTCGAGTCGGCGCTGATTGGCAAACCGCTGCCGGAATTTCGCCTTGAAGCGCTGAATACCCCCGGCCAGACGCTGGACCGGCGCACGCTGATTGACGGCAAGCCGCTGCTGCTTAACGTCTGGGCCACCTGGTGTCCAACCTGTCGCGCCGAGCATCAGTTTCTCAACGGCCTGGCGCAGCAGGGCGTGCGGGTGGTGGGGATGAACTACAAAGACGATCGGCAGAAGGCGATGAGCTGGCTGCAGCGCCTGGGGAACCCGTACATGCTGAGCCTGTACGATGGCAACGGCATGCTTGGCCTGGATCTCGGGGTCTATGGCGCGCCGGAGACGTTTCTCATCGACGGTCAGGGCATCATCCGCTGGCGGCACGCCGGCGACCTGAACGAACGGGTGTGGCGCGAGGAGCTCCAGCCGCTGTGGGATCAATACAACCGGAGGGCGGGCTGATGAGATGTGCAATGGTCATCCTGCTGGCGCTGATGCTGACCGGCCAGGCGTGGGCCGCCATCGACACCTGGCAGTTTAAGGATGAGGCCCAGGAGCAGGCCTTCCGCGAGATCACCTCCCAGCTGCGCTGCCCGAAATGCCAGAACAACAGCATCGCCGACTCAAACGCGATGACTGCCGCTGATATGCGGCAGAAGGTGTACGAGCTGATGCAGCAGGGGAAAACGAAAGGGCAGATCGTTGACTATATGGTGGCCCGCTACGGTCATTTTGTCAGCTACGAGCCGCCGCTGACCGCGGGCACGGTGCTGCTGTGGCTGGGGCCGGGGCTGTTCGTGCTGGCGGGCGCGGGGGTGATTATCGCCCGCGCGCGTCGTCGCGACATTCCTGACGCGGCGCTCAGCGCTGAAGAGCGCCAGCGTCTGGCGGCATTATTGAAAGAAGGAAAAGAACGATGAGCCTGTTGGTGGTTATCGTCGCGCTGCTGCTGGCTGGCGCGCTGGGGCTGCTTTATTACCCGTGGCCGGGCAAAGGGGCGGTGGACCGCGATGCCCTCAACCGCGTCCTGTACCAGTCGCGTCTGCAGGAGCTGGCGCAGGAGCGCGGCGAGGACAACCCGGCGCTGGTCGTCGAGCTGCAGCGCACGCTGCTGACGGATATCCCCCCCCAGGCACAGCCTGGCGAACGGCCGCTAAGCCGCTGGGCGCTGCTTCCGGGCGCGCTGCTGCTGGTGGTTCTGAGTCTGGGCCTGTATCTGAAAACCAGCGATATTGGCCAGGTGCTGCTCTGGCAGCAGGCTGAACGGCATTATCCTGCGCTGTTGCAGCAGGTTAAGGACCCGACGGCGGCGCAGCTGCGTATGGATGAGCTGGCGGAGCTGCGGCTTGGCCTGCGCAGCCACCTGCAGACTACGCCGAACGACCTCGCCGGCTGGCAGCTGCTTGGGCGTCTTGGCCTGTTGTTGAACGATGGCGAGACGGCGATCGGCGCCTTTGGCCGGGCGCATGATCTGGCGGCGGATGACCCTGCGGCGGTTTTCGATTACGCCAGCGCGCTGGTGCGGGCGGGGGATAACGGTCAGGTTCGGATGGGCGAGTTGCTGCTGCGTGACCTGCATCAGCGGCAGCCGAACAGCCTGCCGGTGCTGGAGATGCTGGCCCTGAGCGCGGTGCGTAATGAAGATTACCCCGAAGCCGTGGCAGCCTTGCAGGCGTTACTGGCCCGGCTGCCGGAAGGGGATGCGCGGCGCGAGGCGATCGTCCGCCAGCTGGCGCAAGCGCAGCAGCAGGCGCAGTAACAGCC
>NZ_PJDK01000075.1:0-26317 GCF_002837615.1 Klebsiella sp. X1-16S-Nf21 | reverse complement strand
AAAGAGTACTGCGACCTGCTGCGTCGTGCGGACGCTATCTTCATCGAAGAGCTACACAAAGCTGACCTGTACAACAAAGTGAGCCAGGCGTTTACCGTGTTCCTGCCGGTGCGCTCCGTCGGCGTAATGGGCGATGGCCGTAAATACGACTGGGTCGTTTCCCTGCGTGCGGTGGAAACCATCGACTTTATGACCGCGCACTGGGCGCACCTGCCGTATGATTTCCTCGGCCGCGTCTCTAACCGCATTATCAATGAAGTGAACGGTATCTCCCGCGTGGTGTATGACATCAGCGGTAAGCCGCCAGCAACGATTGAGTGGGAATGATCCTCGGCGTTAGCTGAATAAAACAAAACCCTCTGTATTTACAGAGGGTTTTTTATTTTAGACATCCCTTCAATCCCGTCGTCCCAGAAGATTATCTGGCAGGGTGAGGTTTCCCTGTGAATTCCCCGTTTGCGGTTCCGGCAGATGTTCAGCTGGCCCATTTTTTGCCGCCGTCGGATGAAGGGCGGGAAATTTGCCCGGCTGTGCCTTGCCCGCCCCGCGCACCATCGCCAGCGCCAGTCCGGCAACGATCAGCGTTAACCCGGTGGACACCCACATTCCGCCGATAATGCCCAGCCGGTGGTTCAGCCATGCGTAGGCAAAGGGTGAGGCAGCCGCCATCAGTTGCCCGGGGATTAGCAGGATACCGGTGCGGCAGGCATAGCTTTCTGCGCTAAACAGCGCCAGCGGTAGCGTCGCTTTGACAATCGTCACCAGCCCGTTAATCGCGCCATACCCCAGCACAAACCCGGCTGCGAACCCGGCATAAGCCGTGCTGCTCAATCCAAGGAGAAAACAGAGTGGCATGGCGAGCGCAGTAAAACGCGTCAGCGTGAGTGGGGTGACCCGGGGACCGGCCAGCACTTCCCCCAGCCGGGCGCCGGTCTGGCCGAATCCCCACAGCATACCGACGGCAACCGGCAGACCAAAGTGGCTGATAAACTCCGGCAGATGGGTGGAGGTGCCGTTAGAGATGAAGGTGATCAGCGCAATGAAGATCGCGTAACGCACTCCGTTACGCCGGTCGCCCTCTGCTGTCGCTTGCGAGGCTGGTGATTTCGCCGGTGAACTGAGCCGCTGGCGAGGCAGTTGATAACTCAGCCATGCGCTCAGCAGGCCAAACAGCGCATAGATCCGCAAGGCATTCTGCCAGGGCATGATGGTTAATAACGCCTCGCCCAGCGGCCAGAAGAGGGCAGAGGCCAGACCGCCAGCGAGAGTGATATGAGAGATAGTTTTCCGCGCCTGCTGACCGTACAGATTCACCACTGTGGCGAACAGCGCATCATACAGCGAAAGCCGCATGCCGATGCCGGTCAGCAGCCAGGCGCCGTACCAGCCGGCCAGCGAAGGGCGCCAGGCCATCATGGCGCAGCTGGCGGCTATCAGTAAGGTTCCGCTGGTGACCACCAGCCTTCCGCCAAAGCGAGCCAGCAGCCTGGCAACGAACGGAGAAACAGCGGCCATCATCAGCATGGCGAGCGTCAGGCCGAGATAGATCTGCGGCAAGGACCATCCTTTGTCGGCGGCGATAGCCCCGGCAAAGGTGCCGGGCATATAAAAAGAGATCCCCCAGTTGATCAGTTGCTGACCGCCCGCGGTGAAGGCGAGCCGTCGGGGAATAGCGCGTGTTTCCATGGTTTTCATTCCGTTAAGGCAGTTGTCCTGAGCATACCCGGCAGGCTATTGTTCTGGCAGAGCGGCCACCTTATGCGCGGTATAAGAGAAACTTTGTATGACAACACTGAACCTGGGAAACCTGGCGACCTTCCGGCTGGTCGTACAGCGCGGCAGCTTTTCTGCCGCCGCCGACGCGCTGGGGATCTCCCAACCTGCCGTTAGCCTGCAGGTGCGTCAGCTGGAGCAGTTTTTACAGACCCGTTTGCTGGAGCGTACCGGCCGCGGGATCAAGGCGACGGCGGCGGGAATGGCACTGCTGGCCCACAGCGAGCAGATCGATCGGGCGGTGAATAGCGCAATGCAGTCGGTCAGCGCATTCAGTCAGGAAGTTAATGGGGCGGTAACGCTGGGGACCGGCGCGACGGCCTGCATTCATCTTCTCCCGCCGCTGCTGCAGCATCTTCGTCAGCAGCATCCGCTGTTGACGGTGGGGGTGACCACCGGCAACACGCTGGATATCGTCCGGGCGGTGGAGGAAAATCGCCTCGATCTCGGGCTGGTTACCTTGCCCGTACAGGGACGCAGTCTGGCGGTGACCTCAGTGGTTGACGAGGAGTTCGTGGTTATCCATGCCAGTCACGAGACGGGGACGCTGGCGGATTATACTCCTGCTGAACTGCTGGCGCTGCCGCTCATTGCCTTCGAAGCCGGCAGCGGCACCCGGGATCTGATTGACCGCTGG
Organism: Klebsiella sp. X1-16S-Nf21; assembly: GCF_002837615.1. NCBI lineage: Bacteria > Pseudomonadati > Pseudomonadota > Gammaproteobacteria > Enterobacterales > Enterobacteriaceae > Klebsiella > Klebsiella sp. X1-16S-Nf21. The sequence goes on along the minus strand of NZ_PJDK01000075.1, from coordinate 23,907 downwards.
TTCCGCTCGGCGGGAGTGGCGGTCACGCCGGTGATGCAGTTGGGCAGCATCGAGGCGATTAAACGGATGGTGCGGGCAGGGCTGGGCTACAGCATCGTGCCCCGCATGGCGGTGGAGCAGGAGAAGGATCGCGACGGATTAAGCGTGCACTCGCTGGCGCCGCGGCTATATCGACAGCTGGCGGTAGTCATGCGTCAGGACAAAATTGTGACAAAAGGTATCGCAGAAATGCTGCGCCTGCTGCATGCCGTGCGCTGATAAATCGCCGACGGCAAAATTACCGCATCAAAGACAATACATCAGCAGCGAGCGACTCTGTCTGCGGAGTGTGGCGCTTCCAGTATTATAATCAAAGGATTACTCGCGAGCGGAGGGCTCGACGGTGAGTGAAGACTCCTGCGACGCTTTTTTATCCTGGTGATGGTACCAGGCGCCGATGGAGGAGTAGACAAAGCGTCCAAAGAAGAAGAGAAAGCTGATAAGCAGTACGATACGGGTCATGCGACGGTTAAATCGATGTCGTTTACGCATACTGGGTGCCTGACTCACAAAAGGTTCCTTGAAGTATACCCGAAGATGGGCGATGGGGGTATTAAGGCACAGGAACGAGGTGGGGTCAATTGATGCAGATGTAAAAGTGCCGCAGTGAAAACATTAATTAATGTTATATAAGATAATCATCGTATTTACATGCTCACTTTATTAGCAATAAAAAGGTAAAAAAATAAGTTTTATTAATGTTAGCGTCAGTATTTGTTGATTTATATCAACAGTCCCATTCTCTTGACCACTAAAATCAGCGAACATTACCGTATCGTTATTACTTATGCGGTCAGCATGGGGTGGTTGGATGCCTGCCTGAATATGCCTCGCAGGAGCAGAGGCTCTCTGTAGAGCACCTATGAATTTATTAAAATATTATCAACAATATCGCGACAAGTGGTGGGCTTTACCGCTTGTTCTGCCCTCGCTGTTATTACCCTTCGCCAGATGGGCGAATACCTACACCATGCTCAATGGCCACATGGTATTCCTTTATTATCTTCCTCTGGCATTAGTACTCAGCCTGATGATGTTTTTCGGTTGGGCGGCGATCCCGGGTATTATTATTGGCCTGCTGCTCACGCTGGCCCGAGGAATGACGCCCGAGCAGGCTATCGGCGTGTTGTTTCATTTTCTCATCCCCTGCGTGCTGTGCTGGGGCGGATATCGCATCTTTGTACCCCGGCGCCAGCAGGTCTCGCACGGTAACGTCAAACTGATGCCGCACCGTCTGTTCTGGCAGATGCTGCTTCCCTCGGTCATTTTTCTTATTCTGTCACAGATCGCTGAGTATCTGGGACTGCATCCACGTACGACGGAGATGACGGGGATTACGCCGTTTAGTTTACGGTCATTAATCACCTTTCAGGCGTTGATGGTGGGGTGTCTGACGGGCGTGCCGCTGTGTTATTTTCTGCTGCGGATAATTCGGAACCCTTTTCATGTTCGCGGATTTATTTCTCAGGTTCGCTTACAAATTGATCCAAAAATAAAAACAATTGAAATCATTTGCTGGGCGGCGATATTAATCCTGCTGCTGGGGCTATTATTGATGCCGCTTAATGATACCAGCACCATATTTAGTACGAATTATACGTTATCATTACTTATGCCGGTCATGCTCTGGGGAGCCATGCGTTTTGGTTATCGTTTTATCTCGCTGATCTGGACGCCGGTACTGATTGCCGTGATCCATTTTCATTACCGTTACTTACCGGTTTATCCAAGCTATAACACCCAACTGGCGATCACCTCGTCAAGCTATCTGGTCTTCTCGTTTATTGTCGCCTACACGGCGATGCTGGCGACACAGCAGCGGCTGATCTACGCTCGCGTCCGGCAGATGGCTTTCCTCGACCCGGTCGTACATATGCCTAATCTGCGGGCGCTGAGTCGGGCGCTCAATGGCACGAGCTGGTCGACGCTCTGTTTTTTGCGCATTCCTGAGCTGGAACTGCTGGGCCGCCACTACGGCGTATTGTTACGCATTCAGTATAAGCAAATGCTGGCGAACCACCTGAGCGCGTTACTGCAGCCTAACGAAGCGGTGTATCACCTTGCCGGCCATGACTTGGTTTTTCGCCTCAACAGTGAAGGGCATCAGGCGCGTATTCATTTGATCGACCGCTCCCTGCGGCAGTTCCGTTTCTACTGGGACGGGGTTCCCCTCCAGCCGCGGATCGGCATGAGCTATTGCAACGTGCGCTCACCGGTCAAACATCTGTATTTGCTGCTTGGCGAACTAAACACGATTGCCGACATGTCGCTGGCCAGCGGCCATCCGGAGAATATGCAGCGCCGCGGCGCCGGCCATGTTCAACAGGATCTGAAAGATAAAGTGGTGATGATGAATCGCATCCTCAAGGCGCTGGAGCAAGACCACTTCGTCCTGATGGCGCAGCCTATCCAGGGCATCCGCGGCGATAACTACCATGAAGTGTTGCTGAGGATGGAAGGGGAGTCGGGCGAACTGACGGGGCCAAACGCGTTCCTGCCGGTGGCGCATGAGTTTGGCCTCTCCTCTCGTGTGGATCAGTGGGTCATTGAGCACACGCTAGCCTTTATGGATACCCACCGGCGGGCACTGCCCGGTCTGCGGCTGGCGATCAATCTCTCTCCGGTCACGTTGAGCCGCAGCCAGTTTCCTCAGGAAGTCGAAGCGCTGCTGCAGACGTACAACATTGAGCCATGGCAGATTATTTTCGAATTGACCGAGAACTATGCGCTCAGTAACCCTGAGCTGGTCTGTCAGACTTTAGAGCATCTGCGGGCGCTGGGCTGCCGGGTGGCGATCGATGATTTTGGTACCGGCTACGCCAGCTACGCCCGGTTAAAAACGATGAACGTCGACATTCTTAAAATCGACGGCAGCTTTATTCGCAATCTGCTTGCCAGCAGTCTCGATTACCAGGTGGTGGATTCTATTTGTCGTCTGGCGCGTATGAAGAACATGCAGGTGGTGGCTGAATATGTCGAGTCGCCGGAGATACGCCAGGCGGTCATCGCGCTGGGGATCGATTATTTGCAGGGCTACGATATCGGCGTACCGGTACCACTGGCGCAGCTGGCGGAAGGGATGACTGCCTGAAGCAGAAAAAAGCCGGGCGCGATGGCCCGGCCTGGGGAATATTCAGGAGCGCGGCTCAGGCGTCTGGCTCTTCTTCTGCAATCTTCAGCAGCCATTCCGGCACACCTTCCCAGTACTGCTGCTCTTTTTCCAGATCCAACAGCACCAGCGCATTCTGGCTAAACCAGTTGTGCGGGAAGGTCAGCGTCCAGTGGTGAGCTTCCGTCTGCAGCCGCAGGGTCGGCGGCGTGGTGGTGGCCTGACGCTGGTTATTCAGCAGCACGCCCAGGCGCAGCAGCTGGATCAGCGGCAGAAACTGCTTTTTCCTGAACAGCGTAAAGCGCGGCAGGTCGTCGAGTTTTATCGCTTTGCGATGATAGCGCACCAGGGTGGCCATCAGCATCTGCTGCTCCTGGTTGAAGCCCGGCAGGTCGCTGTTCTGCAGAATGTAGGCCGAGTGGCGATGCATACCGCTATGGTTGATATTCAGCCCTACCTCATGGAGCATCACCGCCCACTTCAACAGCGCCGCAAGGTGCGGATTGGCCAGCTTGGGGTTCTGTTCCTGCCACTGTTCCAGCATATGGGTGGTGGTTTCCAGCACCCGGCGTGCCTGTTCGCGATCGATATTGTACTGATTCGCCAGACTCTGCGCTGTGCGGCTACGAATATCCTGGTGGCGGAAGCGGCCTTCCATTTCGTACAGCACGCCTTCACGCAGGGCGCCATCGGACAGACGAAGTTCTTTAATGGCTAGCGCGTCAAACACGCCGCACAGAATCGCCAGCCCCGGCGCAAAGACCGCTTTACGATCTTCAGAGAGGCCTGGCAGACTGAGCGCGTCGAAGTTTTTATGCTTCAGCAGCTCACTGACCAGCATTTCGAGGCGTTCCGGCGTAATAAATCCGTCCTTCTCACCCATGGCCACCAGCACTTCCTGCGCAGCTTTAATGGTGCCGGAGGCGCCCAGCGCCACGGTCCAGCCCTGAATACGGAACTGCCAGGCCAGGGTTTCCAGTTTTTGTACCGCCGCCAGGCGAGCACGCTGGAAATTTTCTTTATTGATTGTCCCGCCAGGGAAGTAGGCTTGCGAGAAGCTCACGCAGCCCATGCGACGGCTTTCCACCAGGCGGGGCTCAAAATCTTCACCGATGACCAGCTCGGTCGAACCGCCGCCGATATCAATCACCAGCTTACGACCGCGCTCCGGTTGCGTATGCTCAACGCCCATAAAAATCAGGCGCGCTTCTTCATTGCCGGAGATGATCTCGATCGGGTAGGGGATCACTTTTTCCGCGCGTTTCAGAAACTCCGCCGCGTTGGTCGCCTGACGCAGCGTATGCGTCCCGACGATGCAGACGCTGGAAGGGGAGAACCCTTGCAGACGTTCAGCAAACAACGACAGGCAGTTCAGCCCGCGGGTCATCGCTTCTTCGCTCAACACCGAGTTTTCATCAAGGCCATCGGCCAGATGCACGCGCTGTTTCAGGCGTCCAATGATCTGCATGGCGCCATCGACGACACGGGCGATCACCATATGAAAACTGTTCGAACCAAGGTCGACCGCAGCGAATTCCTGCGGCCGAGGGGTTATTTCGTTTATTGGCATAGGTTAGTCGGGTTGTTCGAGTGATTTGAGATAATCGTAAATCGCCATCTGTGCACGCACTTTACGGCGATTGCCGCGCGGCACATAGCGATTACTCAGTTCTTTATCAAGATAGCGCGCTTTTACCGTATCGTTGAACAAGATATCAAAAATATCCAGCACTCGCTGTTTCAGACGCGGGTCGAGCAGCGGGGCGGCAACTTCAATACGGTAATCGATGTTACGCGTCATCCAGTCGGCAGAGGAGAGCCAGACCTGTTTATCGCCACCGTTTTCAAAACAGTAGACCCGGTCGTGCTCGAGGAAACGGTCAACGATGCTAATGACGCGGATATTATCGCTGATGCCTTCCAGTCCAGGGATCAGCGAGCACATGCCGCGGATCAACAGATTGACCGGCACGCCGGAGCTGGAGGCGGCGTACAGTCTGTCCACCAGCCCTTTATCCACCAGGTTGTTCAGCTTCAGCGTAATCCCGGAGGGTTGCCCGTTCTGCGCATTGGCGATCTCGCGATCGATCATCTCATACAGCAGACGGCGCGAGTTCTGCGGCGACACCAGCAGGTAATCGAAGCTGACCGGGCGGTAGGGGTTTTCAATAAAGTTAAACACGCGGCGGACTTCATTGGTAATGCGCGCATCGGCGGTTAACAGCGAATAGTCGGTGTAGATCCGCGCTGTCTTCTCGTTAAAGTTACCGGTACCGATATGGGCGTAGCGCACCACCTCATCGCCTTCTTTACGCGAGATAAGGAACAGCTTGGCGTGGATCTTCAGACCCGGCGCGGAGAAGATCACGTGGACCCCCGCTTCCGTCAGGCGTTTCGCCCAGTGAATGTTAGCCTCTTCATCGAAGCGTGCCTGCAGCTCCACCACCACGGTGACTTTTTTACCGTTATGGGCGGCGTGGATCATCGCGTCAATGATGCGCGAATCTTTGGCTACACGGTAGATGTTGATTTTGATCGCCAGTACGCTGGGGTCGAACGAGGCCTGACGCAGCAGCTCCAGCACATGCTCAAAAGTGTGATAGGGATAGTAGAGCAGGACGTCGCGTTCGCGGATGGCGTCGAAGCCGTTGCGGAATTTATCAAACCACAGATGACGCAGGCGCGGCATAGGCTTATTGACCAGATTAGCCTTACCCACATTCGGGAAGCCGATAAAGTCTTTAAAGTTGTGGTAGCGGCCGCCCGGCAGCATCGAGTCGTAATTGGAGATGGAGAGCTTATCGCGCAGCATTTCGACCATCGCGTCCGGCATATCGCGCTGGTAGACGAAGCGAACCGGCTCGGCGGTTAAGCGCTGCTTGAGGCTGGAAGACATCAGCTCCATCAGGCTCGACTCCATCTCATGCACCAGATCGTACTCGGCGTCACGGGTCATTTTCATCGAGTAGGCGTTCAGCGCATCGTAATCAAAGAAGCCTTTAAATATATCATCCAGGCAGTAGCGTAGGATGTTATCCAAGAGGATCATTGGTTTACGGCGGCGAGGCGCTTCCGGCGGCAGGTTTACGAAGCGCGGCACTTTGTCTGACGGAATTTCCAGCAGGGCATAGTTGATGTTTTCCCCGCGGATAATCTCTACAGCCAGATAGGTGTAATCATCTTTCAGGAACTGCACGAGGTCCGTTTCGCGGTTAATCAGGATCGGCGAGATATGCTGACGCAAATACTGTTTGAAGTAGTTGCGCAGCCAGGCCTGCTGATTAACGGATAGCTGACGCTCGTTGATGAGGAAGATCTGGTTGCGCGCCATCTCCAGCAGCAGTTCGTTATACAGACTATCGAATTCCTGATCGGCCTTCAGAACGCGGGCCTGGATTTTGCCTAACAGGTGGCGAGAATGGGCGGTACTGCCTTGTTCTTCACTGATAATAATCCGGCGCTTAAGCTCAGCGAAGCGCACTTTGTAAAACTCATCAAGGTTGTTGGAGTAGATCCCTAAGAAGCGCATGCGCTCAATCAGCGGGTTACTTTTGTCCGCCGCTTCCTGCAGCACGCGTTCGTTAAAAGACAACCAGCTGAGTTCTTTTTCGATGTATAGCTTTTCCTGGCCCATTACCGCTCACACTCCGTTTTACTCACAGGACGTAGACTATTATGACGAATTTTTCTGCATAGCGATTTACTGTGTCACAACAATATGACAGTAAGAAGAAATATTTCTGTGAGATGATTGATTAATAAACAATTTTAATTAAAAAAAAGCCCCGCGACAGGAAAAGGCGGGGCTGTTGTTCATTCTTCAGCGGCATAGCCCTGGGGCGGAAGTTGTCGTTCATCCAGCCAGGCGTGGTTGCCTGCCATGCGCAGACGCCCATCGACGAACCAGCTGATGACCAGCGGATAAATGGCATGTTCCTGGGCCTGAACCCGCGCCGTCACCTCATCTTCGCTGTCGCCAGCGAAGACCGGCACCTTGGCCTGCAGGATAACCGGACCGCCGTCCAGCTCATCAGTGACGAAGTGCACCGAGGTCCCATGTTCCTCATCACCGTTTTCCAGCACCTGACGATGAGTATGCAGGCCAGGATACTTCGGCAGTAACGAAGGATGGATGTTCAGCAGACGTCCCTGATAATGGCTGACGAACGCCGGGCTCAGGATACGCATATAGCCCGCCAGCACTACCAAATCCGGGGCGTAGGCGTCGATTTCATGCATCAGCTGACGATCGAATGCTTCCCGGTCGGCAAACTGACTTTGCGCCAGCGCGTGGGCCGGGATGCCGGCCGCGCGCGCGCGTTCAAGGCCAAACGCATCAGCCTTGTTACTGAATACCGCCCGCAGGGTGCCGTTTATCTGTTTCCGGTCGCAGGCGTCGATGATCGCCTGCAAATTGCTGCCGCTACCGGAAATCAGCACCACGATGTTTTTCATGCAATGACCACACGCTGTTCGGAATCGGAAGCTTTGATATACCCGATTTTCCACGCGTTTTCACCTTTCTCGTTCAGCAGGGCAACGGCCTTGTCTGCTTCTGCAGCCGGTAGGGCGATAACCATCCCCACGCCGCAGTTAAAGGTACGGTACATTTCATGCTGGCTGACGTTACCGGCGGTTTGCAGCCAGTTGAAGACGGACGGCCACTGCCAGGAGGACTCATCAATGATCGCCTGGGTGTTATCCGGCAGCACGCGCGGAATATTTTCCCAGAAACCGCCGCCGGTCAGGTGGGCGATAGCGTGGACGTCAACGCTGGCGATCAGATCGAGCACCGATTTCACATAGATGCGGGTTGGCGCCAGCAGATGGTCGGCCAGCGGTTTGCCGTCAAGGTCGGTGGTCTGCGGGTCAACGCCGCTAACCTCAATGATCTTACGCACCAGTGAATAGCCGTTAGAGTGCGGGCCGCTGGACGCCAGCGCCACCAGCACGTCGCCGTCGGCCACTTTGCTGCCGTCGATGATTTCTGATTTTTCCACCACCCCGACGCAGAAACCCGCTACGTCGTAATCTTCACCGTGATACATCCCCGGCATTTCTGCGGTTTCACCGCCCACCAGCGCGCAACCGGACTGCAGGCAGCCTTCGGCGATGCCGTTAATGACGCTGGCCGCGGTATCGACGTCCAGTTTACCGGTCGCGTAATAATCCAGGAAAAACAGCGGCTCAGCACCCTGAACCACCAGGTCGTTCACGCACATGGCGACCAGGTCGATGCCGATGGTGTCGTGACGCTTCAGATCCATTGCCAGACGCAGCTTGGTACCGACGCCGTCGGTGCCGGAGACCAGTACCGGCTCGCGGTATTTCTGCGGCAGTGCGCACAGCGCGCCGAATCCGCCCAGTCCCCCCATCACTTCCGGGCGACGGGTTTTCTTCACCACGCCCTTAATACGGTCGACGAGAGCGTTGCCTGCATCAATATCCACGCCGGCATCTTTATAGCTGAGAGAGGTTTTGTCGGTCACTGCGAAGTCTCCACGCGTTTGCGGTAAGCAAGAAAAATCGGCGCAATTCTAACAGGGAAAGCAAACGTTTGCGAGCCTGCTTTACAGTCGGCGTGAAACAGCGGATAGATGGTCAAATTTGATACTGCTCACGAAAATGAAACCGGGTACAGTCTTGTGCTTGCCTCAGCCTTAAGGAATCCTCATCATAATACTGAAACCGGTTTCTGTGTTGGTTTGCCACGCATTTTGCCAGTGATTGACGCTGGTCAGGAGAGGGATGAATGAAAATTGCGGCATTTGATATCGGTGGCACCGCATTAAAGATGGGCGTGATGACCCGCGATGGTAGGCTACAGGAAAGCGCGAAGCAGTCGATCAATGACAGCGATGGCGATCATATCTTACAGGCAATGCTGTCATGGCTGGCGGCCCACCCGTCGTGTGAAGGGGTAGCCATCAGCGCGCCAGGCTATGTTGATCCGCACAGCGGCTTTATCACCATGGGCGGCGCTATTCGTCGATTTGATAACTTCGCCATGAAAGCATGGCTTGAAGCCCGGACCGGACTGCCGGTCTCAGTTGAAAATGATGCCAACTGTGTGCTGCTGGCCGAGCGCTGGCAGGGCAAAGCGGCGGAAATGGCCAATTTTCTGGTACTCACCATTGGCACCGGCATTGGTGGCGCGATTTATTGCCACCACCAGCTGGTTCACGGGGCGCGTTTTCGTGCCGGTGAATTCGGCTACATGCTCACCGATCGTCCCGGCGGACGCGATCCTCGTCGCTATTCGATGAATGAGAACTGCACCCTCAGAGTGCTGCGCCATCGCTATGCGGAACATATCGCTGCGCCGCTGGAGAGCGTGACAGGCGAAATGATTTTTGACCGCTATGACGCCGGCGACCCGGTTTGCCAGCGTCTGGTCGCCGAGTTCTTCAATGGCCTGGGCCATGGCCTTTATAACCTCGTTAATATCTTCGATCCGCAGACCATTTTTATCGGCGGCGGCATTGTGGAACGTCGCGGATTTCTGGCGCTGCTGCGCCAGCATCTGGCCTGGTTTGGCATTGCCGACTATCTCGATACCGTCAGTCACGGCAACGATGCCGGCCTGATTGGCGCGGTTTACCATTTCAATCAGCACTATCGTTCGCCTGGCGACGATCGACATTAGGGAGAGACTATGTCCGGATTTAAAGCAGGTTTTCTGTGGGGCGGCGCGGTCGCCGCGCATCAGTTAGAGGGCGGCTGGCAGGAGGGCGGCAAGGGGATCAGCGTGGCGGATGTGATGACCGCCGGCGCCCACGGCGTGCCGCGTGAAATTACCGACGGCGTGGTGGCGGGGAAAAACTACCCGAACCATGAGGCGATCGATTTTTATCATCGTTATCCGGAGGACCTGGCGCTGTTTGCCGAGATGGGCTTCAAATGTTTTCGCACCTCGATTGCCTGGACGCGTATTTTCCCGCAGGGCGATGAGCTGGAGCCCAACGAGGCTGGCCTGCAGTTTTACGATGATCTGTTCGACGAATGCCTGAAGCACGGCATTGAGCCCGTGATTACGCTGTCGCATTTTGAAATGCCTTATCACCTGGTCACCGAGTATGGCGGCTGGCGCAACCGGAAGCTGATCGACTTTTTCGTGCGCTTTGCCAGGGTCGTCTTCACCCGCTATCAACATAAAGTGAAGTACTGGATGACCTTTAACGAGATCAACAACCAGGCCAACTTCCATGAGGACTTTGCCCCCTTCACCAACTCCGGTTTGAAATATTTGCCGGATGAAGACCGGGAACCGGTGATGTACCAGGCCGCGCACTATGAGCTGGTGGCCAGCGCCCTGGCGGTGAAAGCGGCGCGCGCGATCAACCCTGCACTGCAGATTGGCTGCATGATCGCTATGTGTCCGATCTATCCGCTGACCTGCGCGCCAGACGATATGATGATGGCGATGAACGCCATGCACCGCCGTTACTGGTTTACCGACGTTCATGTGCGCGGCCGCTATCCGCAGCATCTGCTCAACTATTTTGCCCGCCGCGGCTTTACCCTGGATATCACCGAAGCCGATCGTCAGGCGTTAACTGAGGGCTGTGTCGACTACATTGGCTTTAGCTACTATATGTCGTTCGCCACCAAAGCCACCGAAGATAACCCCTTGCTCGACTATGATGAAACCACCAGCCTGGTCTCCAACCCGTATGTGAAAAAGTCGGACTGGGGATGGCAGATTGACCCGGTTGGCCTGCGCTATTCGCTGAACTGGTTCTGGGATCACTACCAGTTGCCGCTGTTTATTGTCGAAAACGGTTTTGGCGCGATCGATGTCCGTGAAGCGGACGGCAGCGTCAATGACCAGTATCGTATCGATTATCTCTCCGCCCATATCGCGGAGATGAAAAAGGCGGTGGTCGAGGATGGCGTTGATCTGATGGGCTACACCCCGTGGGGCTGTATCGATCTGGTTTCCGCCGGCACAGGGGAAATGAAAAAACGCTACGGCTTCATTTATGTCGATAAAGATAATGAAGGCAATGGCTCGCTGGCTCGCAGCCGGAAAAAGTCCTTTGCCTGGTATCAACAGGTGATTGCCAGCAACGGGGAGAACCTGTCGTAGTCGGGTGACGCTAACGCTTAACCGACCTACAATACACGTAGGCCCGCGTAAGCGTATGGACTGCACCCCGCACCCAAGCCGGAGCCTTGCCTCCGGTTTTTTTGTCTCTAAATCACTTTGCTTGATATACGTCAAGCAAGATGGGTATGGCACAATCCGCAAAAAGCGGTATAATCCCGCGATTTTTTTTGTGGCCGCCCCTCAGAGGAGAAAGAGAATGAAGATTGTGGAAGTCAAACACCCACTCGTCAAACACAAGCTGGGCCTGATGCGCGAGCACGACATCAGCACCAAACGCTTCCGTGAACTCGCCTCAGAAGTGGGCAGCTTACTGACTTATGAAGCCACCGCCGATCTGGCGACCGAGAAAGTGACCATCGAAGGCTGGAATGGCCCGGTGGAAGTTGAGCAGATCAAGGGCAAGAAAATTACCGTTGTGCCTATCCTCCGCGCAGGCCTTGGCATGATGGAAGGGGTGCTGGAGCACGTCCCCAGCGCGCGTATCAGCGTGGTGGGTATCTATCGTAATGAAGAGACTCTCGAGCCGGTACCTTACTTCCAGAAGCTGGTGTCCAACATTGATGAGCGTATGGCGCTGGTGGTTGACCCGATGCTGGCCACCGGTGGGTCGATGATCGCCACTATCGATCTGCTGAAAAACGCTGGCTGCACCAGCATCAAGGTGCTGGTACTGGTGGCAGCGCCGGAAGGGATTGCCGCGCTGGAGAAAGCGCACCCGGACGTTGAGCTGTACACCGCCTCTGTCGATAAGGGACTGAATGAACACGGGTATATCATTCCCGGTCTCGGCGATGCCGGCGACAAGATCTTTGGTACGAAATAATCGAATAACGATAAATAAGCCGACTTTGAAAGTCGGCTTTTTTTTGAATAAAACACACATAACTAACCATCTCAGAGGAAAACACTATGACGCGCCGTGCTATCGGGGTGAGTGAAAGACCGCCGCTTTTACAGACTATCCCGCTTAGTTTGCAGCACCTGTTTGCTATGTTTGGCGCAACGGTGCTGGTGCCAATCCTGTTCCACATCAACCCGGCCACCGTCCTGCTGTTTAACGGTATTGGTACGCTGTTGTACCTCTTTATCTGTAAAGGCAAAATCCCGGCGTATCTGGGATCGAGTTTCGCCTTTATTTCTCCAGTACTGCTGCTGTTGCCGCTGGGCTACGAAGTGGCGCTGGGTGGTTTTATTATGTGCGGCGTGCTGTTCTGCCTCGTCTCCTTTATTGTCAAAAAAGCCGGTACCGGCTGGCTGGATGTGATGTTCCCGCCGGCGGCGATGGGCGCCATCGTGGCGGTTATCGGCCTCGAACTGGCGGGTGTGGCGGCTAATATGGCCGGGCTGCTGCCAGCCGACGGTCAAGCCCCCGACAGCAAAACCATTATTATTTCGATGGTAACGCTGGCGGTGACGGTATTTGGTTCTGTGCTGTTCCGCGGCTTCCTGGCGATTATTCCAATCCTGATTGGCGTGCTGGTGGGCTATGCGTTGTCGTTTGTGATGGGGGTGGTCGATACCACCCCGATCGCCGAGGCGCACTGGTTCGCGCTGCCGACCTTCTACACGCCGCGCTTTGAGTGGTTTGCTATCTTCACCATTCTGCCCGCCGCGCTGGTGGTGATTGCTGAGCACGTCGGGCACCTGGTGGTGACCGCCAATATCGTTAAGCGCGATCTGATCCGCGACCCGGGTCTGCATCGTTCGATGTTTGCCAACGGCCTGTCGACGATCATCTCCGGCTTCTTTGGTTCGACGCCCAACACCACCTACGGTGAAAATATCGGCGTGATGGCGATTACCCGGGTTTACAGTACCTGGGTTATTGGCGGCGCGGCGATCATTGCGATTCTGCTCTCCTGCGTCGGCAAACTGGCGGCGGCTATCCAGATCATTCCGGTACCGGTGATGGGGGGCGTTTCGCTGCTGCTGTACGGGGTGATCGGCGCCTCGGGGATCCGCGTACTGATTGAATCGAAGGTGGATTACAGTAAAGCGCAGAATCTGATCCTCACCTCCGTGATCCTGATCATCGGCGTCAGCGGCGCTAAAGTACACATTGGCGCCGCCGAGCTGAAAGGGATGGCGCTGGCGACCATCGTGGGCATCGCGCTGAGCCTGATTTTCAAGCTTATCAGCGTCCTGCGTCCGGAAGAGGTGGTCCTCGACGCGGCGGATAGCGAAGAGGTTAAATAACGATCTCCTGACCGGGCGGCGATCCCGCCCGGTTCTCTCCTGACCTAAATCTGTGGTAAACTCTCCGCGTTTTTCTGTAAGCCTATGTTGAGGTCCATCTGAACGCACCGGCACAGCTCTCTTTGCCACTGTATCTTCCTGACGACGAAACCTTCGCAAGTTTCTGGCCGGGTGATAATCCTTCCCTACTTGCTGCCCTCCAGAACGTACTGCGCCAGGAACACAGCGGGTACATTTATATCTGGTCACGTGAAGGGGCAGGTCGCAGCCACCTGTTACACGCCGCCTGCGCCGAGCTTTCCCAGCGCGGGGATGCGGTGGGCTACGTGCCGCTGGATAAACGGACGTGGTTTGTGCCCGAGGTACTGGAGGGGATGGAACAGTTGGCGCTGGTCTGCATTGATAATATTGAATGCGTCGCCGGGGATGAGCCCTGGGAAATGGCCATCTTTAATCTCTACAACCGGATCCTGGAATCAGGCAAAACCCGACTGCTGATCACCGGCGATCGGCCGCCGCGGCAGCTGAATCTTGGTCTGCCGGACCTCGCCTCACGGCTGGACTGGGGGCAGATCTATAAGCTGCAGCCGCTGTCGGATGAAGACAAACTGCAGGCGCTGCAGCTACGCGCCAGACTGCGCGGCTTCGAGATGCCGGAAGACGTGTGCCGCTTCCTGCTGAAGCGGCTGGATCGCGAGATGCGCTCGCTGTTTATGACCCTCGATCAGCTGGATCACGCCTCGATTACCGCCCAGCGCAAGCTGACGATCCCCTTCGTGAAAGAGATCCTTAAGCTCTAGTCCGCCAGTGGGGCCAGCTCCTGCTCCGTCAGTCCGGTCAGATGAGCGACCAGATCGCGCGCCAGGCCACTGTGTAGCATGGCGGCGGCGATACGCTGTGCCTCTTCTTTCCGGCCTTCCTGTCGCCCCTGCGCCAGTCCCCGCTCCAGTCCCTGTTGCTCGAGATATTCCGCAATCGTCATCAACGTCTCCTTATGCTGCGGCGTACGTAACGCCAGTTCGCGTATGAACTTGATCGGCTCGCGCGTATTGCCTGCCTGCACCAGATAGTGCATCAGGGCTTGTACCTGCGATTGTGTCGCCAGTCCAGTCAATAATAATTCGCTCAGCTTGTCGAGGAGCTGCGCCAGATCGCGTTGTCGAATATGTTTTTGCAGTAACTCCAGCGTTGCCATGCGCTGGTGGGTGGCAATGTCGTCATCCGGAATGACGGTAATGTCCGCCAGCGGAAACGCTTCGTGATAAAGACGGTTGGCCAGTTCCGGGGCGGCGAATTCATCGAGCCAGCGTAGAGAGTATGGGTAGGGGCTGGCCAGACCGTGGTAGAAGAGGACAGGGATCACCAGCGGTAGTTGATCGTGACCGGCATCGAGATGACGCTGCATGGCGGCGATGGCATAGCGCATCAGACGAAAGGCCATATGCCGGTCGGGCGTGCTCTGGTGTTCGATAAGCGCATAAATATAACCGTCTCCCGCCGTGGTTTTCAGGGAATACAAAATGTCGGCATAAAAGGGACGCAGATCGTCTTCGACAAAATGCCCCGACTCGAGGTGCAGCGTACGCAGATCGCATACTTTAAGCAGCGTTTCGGGCAGATACAGTTGCAGGAAATCGCGGGCGGTATCGGGATGGGAGAGGTAGGTTTTAAACACCGCGTCATGGGGCGTGGAGGTCGGTTTTTTCATGTTCATCCGTCCAGTGGATTGAGCGATAGATGAACAGTAGCATCGTCCGGCGGGCGGGAGGGATTGGCTTGGAAGATCTGGAATCGGCCACGTAAAAAAAAGCGCCGCGAAAGCGCGGCGCAGGTGGGTTAGCTTACGATCTCAAGGACCTGCTCCGGCGGGCGGCCAATACGCGCCTGGCCGCGGCTGACGACGATAGGGCGTTCAATGAGCTTAGGATTGTCGACCATCGCCTGAATCAGCGCCGCGTCGCTAAGCGCCTGGTCGGCAAGATTGAGCGATTTGTACAGATCCTCCTTCTGGCGCATGAGCTCGCGGGGGCTCTCCATACCCAGCAGCTGCAGCAGCTCACGCAGCGTATCGGCATCCGGCGGTGTGTCGAGATAAAGCACCACCTGTGGATCGATGCCGCGGCTCTGCAGCAGGTTCAGCGTTTCGCGGCTCTTCGAGCAGCGTGGGTTATGGTAAATTGTTACCGCGTCGGTCATGGGGTCTCCTTACATTTTTTGATAGGGGCGGAAGCGGGCCTGCAGATCGCGTAGCTGGTCGATACGGGCATCGTAACGCGCCTGCTGCAGGCTACCAAGTTTCACCTGCGAGCTGGCGCTGCTGAGCAGGGAAATCGCCTGTTCCAGCTGACCGACCAGCGCCATGCTTTCTGCCCGCGCCGCCAGCTCCTGGTCGCGATTGCCCAGCGCGCCTTCCGCCTGGGCCAGCAGATCCCAGCCGTTGCCATCCTCTTTATTGGTAAAGGTATACCGGTTCAAAATGGTCGCCGCTTCCCCGGGCTGTCCGCCCTGCAGCAAGGCGTTGGCCAGGTTCAGCTGCAGTACCGGATTGGTGCGCAGCTCGCGGGCGTTTTTAAGGCGATTGATGGCGTCGCTGGTTTTCTTCTGCCCGAGGTCGATATCCGTGGCCAGGTCGAGATACCAGGCATTTTGCGGGTCGGCGCTGAGCAGCGGCTGCAGCGTTTTGCGTGCCTGGTCAAAGTTGTTGCTTTCCATCGCCAGCAGAGCGCGACCATACTGGGCGGCATGCTGTTGGCGAATATTGCCCTTATCCCAGGCGTTCAGCAGATCGGTGCCCAGCTTGTTGTCGCCGTTGGTGTACATCCCGAGGGTACGCGCCTTCGCCAGATAGAAGTCCGCTGAGGACTGTACCACCACCGGGCGCATCTGGTTGGCGCGGTTACGGGCATCGGCCAGTCGGCTTTCCGGCAGGGGGTGGGTGAGCAGCATTTCCGGCGGTCGCGTCGAGTAGCGCGACTCGTCAAGCAGTTTACCCATAAACATCGGCATAGCCTGTGGGTCGAATCCCGAGCGTTGCAGAACCTGAATGCCAATCCGGTCGGCCTCTTCTTCGTTCTGGCGGGTGAAGCTGATCATGCCCTGTTGGGTACCGGCCAGCGTCCCGGTCAGCGCCGCCATCCCGGCCTGCGGGCTGGCCATCGCCAGCAGAATCGAACCCAGGGCACCGACCCAGGTCAGCGGCGCATTGCGCTTCTGATCTTCCATCGCGCGGGCGAGATGCCGCTGCGTGACGTGGGAAATTTCGTGCGCCATGACAGAGGCCAGTTCGCTCTCATTATCAGAGTAGCGGAACAGGGCGGAGTGGAGGACCACGTTGCCGCCAAAGAAGGCGAAGGCGTTGATTTGGTCGTTATTAATCAAATAGAAATGGAACGGGGTGCGCACTGAGTTGGCGTGTGCCACCAGACGCATGCCCAGCCCGTTGATATATTGCACCAGCAGGGGATCGTTAATCAGCGGCGCACTGCCGCGCAGCTGGCGCACATAGTAATCCCCCATCTGCATTTCCTGACCAATCGACAGCGTGCTTCCTGCAGAGGTCCCCATGTCCGGCAGCGTATCTGCGGAGTCAGCAAAAGCAGGGCCTATCGAACCCAGCGTCAGCGAGGCGATGACGGTCGCCACCAGCGTTTTCTTCAACTGCCTGAACATAACCTCTGTCCTGTAATGTGGGTGTGCCAGTTTGACCGATTGTGCGACGCAATGTTCCCTGGCCGCATCCCAGCGAGTTTAGCTGGCGTTGGCCGCCTTGAAAATATGATCTTCACGGCGGAGAACGGTTTGTCTGCGGCGCATCAAAAAGCGAAGTCTTTTTTGTGACATTTCGATACAATTCCCCGGATTGTCGCCGCTTGGCCCTTCAGGGAAGGTTTTATGCTTGAGATGTTAATGCAGTGGTACCGCCGTCGATTCAGCGACCCTGAGGCGATAGCGCTGCTGGTTATTTTGCTTGCCGGTTTCGGCATCATGTTCTTTTTCAGCGGTCTGTTAGCGCCGTTACTGGTGGCTATCGTACTGGCCTATCTGCTGGAGTGGCCGACGGTTCGTCTGGAACGGATTGGCCTGTCGCGCACCTGGGCGACCTCGCTGGTGCTGATCCTCTTTGTGGGCATCCTGCTATTGCTGGCCTTTGTGGTGCTGCCGGTGGCCTGGCAGCAGGGGATCTACCTCATCCGCGATATGCCGGGCATGCTAAATAAGCTCTCTGATTTCGCCGCCACGCTGCCGCGGCGCTATCCGGCGTTAATGGATGCCGGCATTATCGATGCGATGGCGGAAAATATGCGCAATCGGATGTTGACGGTGGGCGACTCGGTTGTGAAGTACTCTCTGGCCTCGCTGGTGGGGCTGCTTACCCTGGCGGTCTATTTGGTGCTGGTGCCGCTGATGGTCTTCTTCCTGTTGAAGGATAAAGAGCAGATGCTCAACGCGGTGCGCCGCGTACTGCCGCGTAATCGTGGCCTTGCCGGGCAGGTCTGGAAGGAGATGAATCAGCAGATCACCAACTACATTCGCGGCAAGGTGCTGGAGATGATTGTCGTCAGCGTCGCCACCTGGATCGGCTTTATTCTCTTTGGCCTCAACTACTCGCTGCTGCTGGCGGTGCTGGTGGGCTTCTCGGTGCTGATCCCCTATATCGGCGCGTTTGTGGTGACCATTCCGGTGGTGGGGGTGGCGCTGTTTCAGTTTGGCGCTGGCACCGAGTTCTGGAGCCTGTTCGCGGTCTATCTGATTATTCAGGGGCTGGACGGCAACCTGCTGGTCCCGGTGCTGTTCTCGGAAGCGGTCAATTTACACCCGCTGGTGATTATCCTGTCGGTGGTGATCTTTGGCGGGCTGTGGGGGTTCTGGGGCGTCTTCTTCGCCATTCCGCTGGCCACGCTGATTAAAGCGGTAGTGCATGCCTGGCCGGATGGCCTGGTGGTTGACGACGACTGACGTGTTCGGGATAAAAAAGACGCCGGGTGAGGATCTCCTCCCCCGGCGTCTTGCTCTGCATCAGGCGTTTTCTTTCAGCCAGTTCAGCACCACGTCGTGGTGATTGCTGGTCTTGAAGTCATCAAAGACGTGTTCGATTTTGCCATCGGCATCGACGAGGAAACTAATACGGTGAATACCGTCGTAGGTTTTCCCCATGAAGGATTTTTCGCCCCAGACGCCAAACTGCTCGCAAACCTGATGGTTTTCATCAGACAGCAGCGTGAAGTTCAGCAGCTCTTTCTCGGCGAAACGGGAGAGCTTTTCCGGTTTATCGGTGCTGATGCCCAGCACTTCTACACCGGCTTTCTTCAGGTCGTCCATATTATCGCGCAAGCCGCACGCCTGGACGGTGCAGCCCGGGGTCATGGCTTTCGGGTAAAAATAAACCAGGACACGTTGTCCCTGGAAGTCGGTTAAATTTACTTCCTCGCCGTCCTGGTCCGGTAAGCTAAATTTCGGTGCGATATCACCGGCTTTCAGTGGGGTCATGGGTTAAACTCCATCCTGTTCATCATGCTGTGAATAATTAACGATGTTAATACTGCCTTGTGCGTTCAGTTCTGTACATAGGGCTTTGAACGCTTGTTCGATATTTGCTGCATTTTGCGTCGCAGGACTGTGGGCAGTTATCTGGATAAAAAGCTGCGCGGAATCGCCGTCTCCCGGCTGAGTGCGGGACACCAGTTCCGCAATATTCATATTCCAGGTATCGCACAGGGCAGTGAAGCGCTCGATGATATGCGGTGAGTCCGGCACCTCAACCTGGACCCAAACGGTGTTTGGCATGGCCTGCGGCGGGCGCGCAGTGGTGCGTTTCATCACGATCAACAATTCCAGCTCCGCACCTTTCAGCGGCAGGGTTGATTCGATCAGGTTAATCGCATTCCACGACCCGGAAAGCAGCATGATAAACGTAAACTCATCACCGAGCATGGCCAGCCGGCTGTCTTCGATATTACAACCGCAGCTGCTGACGTGGCGAGTGATCGTATTCACGATGCCGGGACGGTCAGCCCCCAGGGCGGTAATAACCAGATAGTGTTGTAATGAGGCTGTCAAACCTGTTCTTCCTTTAAAAAGGTGAGGTAACATTAGGAAAGCATAAAAAAAACCGCCATACAACATCCCTGATGGCGTCGGGTCTCTTGCTTTTATTGCAGCTCCAAACGTAACATTGAGAATCTTGTCGCACTTCTGCTCTGAGGATGGCCCATGTTCACGGGAAGTATTGTAGCGCTTGTCACGCCGATGGATGAAAACGGTAATGTCTGCCGGACAAGCCTGAAAAAACTGATTGATTACCATGTCGCCAACGGAACCTCGGCGATCGTTTCGGTAGGGACTACCGGTGAATCCGCAACGCTGAGCCATGAAGAGCATGGCGACGTAGTGATGATGACGCTGGAACTGGCCGACGGGCGTATTCCAGTTATCGCTGGCACGGGAGCCAATGCAACCGCAGAGGCGATTAGCCTGACCAAACGTTTTAACGATAGCGGTGTTGTCGGCTGCCTGACGGTCACTCCTTATTATAACCGTCCGACCCAGGAAGGCCTGTTCCAGCACTTTAAAGCTATCGCTGAACATACTGACCTGCCGCAAATTCTGTATAATGTGCCGTCCCGTACCGGTTGCGATATGCTGCCGGAAACCGTTGGCCGTCTGGCGGAAATTAAAAATATTGTCGGTATTAAGGAAGCTACAGGGAACTTAAGTCGCGTTCACCAGATCAAAGAGCTGGTTTCAGACGACTTTATTCTGCTGAGCGGTGACGATGCGACCGGTATGGACTTCATGCAGCTCGGCGGCGTGGGCGTGATTTCCGTCACCGCCAACGTGGCGGCGCGCGAAATGGCCGACATGTGCCGTCTGGCGCTGGCGGGTCAATTTGCCGAAGCGCGTGCGATTAATCAGCGTCTGATGCCACTGCATACAAAATTATTTGTCGAACCCAATCCTATCCCGGTGAAATGGGGATGCAAGGCGTTGGGTCTTGTGGCGACCGATACGCTGCGCTTGCCGATGACGCCCATCACCGACCATGGTCGTGAAGCCGTCACCGCCGCGCTGAAGCATGCCGGTTTGCTGTAAAGTTTAGGGAGATTTGATGGCTTACTCAGTACAGAAGTCGCGCCTGGCGAAGGTTGCGGGTGTTTCGCTGGTTCTACTCCTCGCGGCCTGTAGTTCCGACTCGCGCTATAAGCGTCAGGTGAGCGGTGATGAGGCCTATTTACAGGCGTCACCGTTGAGCGAACTTCACGCGCCGGCGGGGATGATCCTGCCGATTCAGGTGGGCGATTACAACATTCCGGTGGCCAACAGCACCGGCGCGGTGGGCAAAGCGCTGGACATTCGCCCGCCAGCGCAGCCGCTGGCGTTGGTCAGCGGTGCGCGGACCCAGTTTAATGGCGATACCGCGACGCTGATGGTTGAGAACGGCCGCAGCGGCTCGCTGTGGGCGCAGGTCACCAGTATCCTTCAGTCGAAGAACTACGTTATCGCGAAACGCGATGATGCGAGCCAGACGCTGAACACCGACTGGGTTGAGTGGAACCGCCTTGATGAAGATCAGCAGTATCGCGGTCGTTATCAAATCTCCGTCAAACCGCAGGGCTATCAGCAAGCGGTGGTCGTTAAGCTGGTGAATCTGGAGCAGGCGGGTAAACCGGTTGCCGATCCGGCGTCACTGCAGCGCTACAGCACCGCCATGCTGAACGTCATTTCTGAAGGCCTTGATGCGAGCGCCACCAGCGCCCAGAACGCGGCCCAGCGCAGTGCTGGCGCCACCTTCGACGTGCAGAGCGCTGCCGATGACACCGGCCTGCCGATGCTTGTCGTTCGCGCGCCGTTTAACATGGTGTGGCAACGTCTGCCGGGCGCCCTCGAAAAAGTGGGAATGAAAGTGACCGACAGCACGCGCTCTCAGGGCAGCATGGCGCTGACCTACAAGCCGCTGTCTGACAGCAGCTGGCAGGAGCTGGGCGCACGTGACCCGCAGCTGGCCTCCGGTGACTACAAACTGCAGGTCGGTGACCTCGATAACCGCAGTAGCCTGCAGTTCATCGACCCGAAAGGTCACACTCTGACGCAGTCGCAAAATGACGCCCTGGTAGCCGTATTCCAGGCCGCATTTAACAAGTAATCAAAAGGGCTGGAGCAATCCGGCCCTTTTAATATATAGTGACGCAAACGTGTGCGTATACACATCATCCTTCAAATTGCCTCTTTGTTGGCCGCCTTCGTTCACCCCAGTCACTTACTTTTGTAAGCTCCTGGGGATTCGCTCAGTTGCCGCCTCGATGCACTTTGAATGATTTTGTGTATAGGTGGAAACGTATTTTTAGGCTCAATATCACTGGAGTAGTGAAAGATGAAAAAGCAAGCTGAGTTGTATCGTGGTAAGGCGAAGACAGTATACAGCACCGATAATCCGGACCTGCTGGTACTGGAATTCCGTAACGATACGTCAGCAGGTGATGGCGCGCGCATCGAGCAGTTCGATCGTAAAGGCATGGTGAATAACAAGTTCAACCATTTCATTATGAGCAAACTGGCAGAAGCGGGCATCCCTACCCAGATGGAAGCGCTGCTTTCCGATACCGAATGTCTGGTGAAAAAACTGGATATGGTGCCGGTAGAGTGCGTGGTGCGTAACCGTGCGGCAGGCTCGCTGGTAAAACGTTTAGGCATTGAAGAAGGTATCGAGCTGAACCCGCCGCTGTTCGACCTGTTCCTGAAAAACGATGCTATGCACGATCCGATGGTCAACGACTCCTACTGCGAAACCTTCGGCTGGGTGAGCAAAGAGAATCTGGCGCGGATGCGCGAGCTGACCTACAAAGCCAACGACGTGCTGAAAAAGCTGTTCGATGACGCCGGTCTGATTCTGGTGGACTTTAAGCTGGAGTTTGGTCTGTTCAAAGGCGAAGTGGTGCTGGGCGACGAGTTTTCGCCGGACGGCAGCCGCCTGTGGGATAAAAATACCCTCGATAAAATGGACAAAGACCGCTTCCGCCAGAGCCTGGGCGGCCTGATCGAAGCCTACGAAGAAGTGGCTCACCGCCTGGGCGTTAAGCTCGACTAACCCGCTCGCCGCCAGAAGATGGCCTCATCTTCTGGCGTCTCTTGCTGTTTCCTGTGGTAATCCTGCGCTGAACCGCCTACGATCTCTGCTATTGATACATAACAGGGAATGAGGTGCTTATGCGCTGGCAAGGGCGTCGCGAAAGCGACAATGTTGAAGATCGACGTGGTCAATCAGGCTCGCCGTTTGGCGGCGGCGGGGGCTTCCGTCTGCCGAGCGGGAAGGGCGGCATTGTACTGCTGATTATTGTGCTGGTGGCGGGCTACTACGGCGTGGATTTGACCGGCATGCTGACCGGGGAGCCGATGCCGCAGCAGCAGACCTCCACGCAGCGCTCCATCAGTCCGAAAGACGATGAAGCGGCGAAGTTTACTTCCGTCATTCTGGCCACTACCGAAGATACCTGGGGACCGATCTTTGAAAAGATGGGCCGCCAGTACCCCCAGCCAAAACTGGTGCTCTACCGCGGCGCGACACGTACCGGCTGCGGCACCGGTCAGTCGGTGATGGGGCCGTTCTACTGTCCTGCCGACAGCACGGTCTATATCGATCTGTCCTTCTACGATGAGATGAAAAATAAACTGGGCGCCGACGGCGACTTTGCTCAGGGGTACGTCATTGCTCATGAGGTGGGCCACCACGTGCAAAAACTGCTGGGCATTGAGCCGAAAGTTCGCCAGCAACAGCAGCATGCCACCGAGGCCGAAGCCAACCGTCTGTCGGTGAAGATGGAGCTGCAGGCGGACTGCTTCGCCGGCGTCTGGGGCCATAATATGCAGCAGCAGGATATTCTGGAAACCGGCGATCTGCAGGAGGCGCTGAACGCTGCCGAAGCCATCGGCGACGACCGTCTGCAGCAGCAGAGCCAGGGGCGCGTGGTACCGGACAGCTTTACCCACGGCACCTCAAAACAGCGCTACACCTGGTTCAAACGCGGTTTCGACAGCGGCGATCCGGCGCAGTGCAATACCTTCGGCAGCGCGCTGTAATCGCCACCGATGATGGACGCGCTGCTTGACCTCACCGCGCAGATGGCGCGGGAGGGGATCCGTCGCCTGCTGGTGCTCAGCGGCGATGAGGCCTGGATGCTGCAGCAGGCGCAGGCGCTACGGGAGCGGCTCGGCGGCGATGGTCTGTGGGTAGGCTCCGATCCGGTTTCTGCGCCCTGCGTGGCGCCTGGCGCCCTGAAGACGCTGCTGGGGCGGGAAGTGATGCACGCCTTTTTCGATGCCCGGCGCGGGTGTGACGTGGCGGCCCTGGCGGCCCTGAGCGGTACGCTGCGGGCGGGAAGCTGGCTGGTGCTGCTGACGCCCCCCTTCGCCGACTGGCCGACCCGGGCGGATGAGGACTCCCTGCGCTGGAGCGATACTC
>NZ_PJDK01000074.1:0-27223 GCF_002837615.1 Klebsiella sp. X1-16S-Nf21 | reverse complement strand
ACGTGAAGAAGGCGGTCGAGTTCCTCAAGCAGAACCAGCGCAGCGAGTACAAGCGCCACCGCGAGATTTACCGTCCCTGGGGCCGCTGCGACGTGGTGGTCCAGACCCCGCGCTTCAACGTCAACCGTATCACCGTGAAACCGGGCGGCGCCTTCTCGATGCAGATGCACCACCACCGCGCCGAGCACTGGGTCATTCTCGCCGGCACCGGCCAGGTGACGGTCAACGGCAAGCAGTTCCTGCTGACCGAGAACCAGTCCACCTTTATTCCGATTGGCGCCGAGCACAGCCTGGAAAACCCGGGCCGTATTCCGCTGGAAGTGCTGGAGATCCAGTCGGGGTCGTACCTCGGCGAGGACGACATTATTCGTATTAAAGACCAGTATGGTCGTTGCTAATTTTTTCGGGACAAAACGCAGAATGACACAGTTAACATGCTTTAAGGCTTATGACATCCGTGGTGAACTGGGCGAGGAACTGAACGAGGACATCGCCTA
Source organism: Klebsiella sp. X1-16S-Nf21 (assembly GCF_002837615.1). NCBI lineage: Bacteria > Pseudomonadati > Pseudomonadota > Gammaproteobacteria > Enterobacterales > Enterobacteriaceae > Klebsiella > Klebsiella sp. X1-16S-Nf21. The sequence continues at coordinate 26,726 of NZ_PJDK01000074.1, read as the reverse complement.
CCGTATCGGCCGCGCCTATGGCGAATTTCTGAAACCCGGGAAGATAGTGGTGGGGGGCGATGTGCGCCTCACCAGCGAGTCGCTGAAGCTGGCGCTGGCCCGCGGGCTGATGGACGCCGGCACCGACGTGCTGGATATCGGCCTGAGCGGCACGGAAGAGATTTACTTCGCCACCTTCCACCTCGGGGTGGACGGCGGCATCGAGGTGACGGCGAGCCATAACCCGATGAACTACAACGGCATGAAGCTGGTGCGCGAGAACGCGAAGCCCATCAGCGGCGACACCGGCCTGCGGGATATCCAGCGCCTGGCGGAGGAGAACCAGTTCCCGCCGGTGGACCCGGCGCGTCGCGGGACCCTGCGCCAGATATCGGTGCTGAAGGAGTACGTCGACCACCTGATGGGCTACGTGGACCTGGCGAACTTCACCCGTCCGCTGAAGCTGGTGGTGAACTCCGGCAACGGGGCGGCGGGGCATGTGATTGATGAGGTGGAGAAACGCTTCGCGGCGGCCGGGGCGCCGGTGACCTTTATCAAGGTGCATCACCAGCCGGACGGCCATTTCCCGAACGGTATCCCGAACCCGCTGCTGCCGGAGTGCCGCCAGGACACCGCCGACGCGGTGCGTGCGCATCAGGCGGACATGGGTATCGCCTTTGACGGCGACTTCGACCGCTGCTTCCTGTTCGATGACGAGGCGTCGTTTATCGAGGGGTACTACATTGTCGGCCTGCTGGCGGAAGCGTTCCTGCAGAAGCAGCCGGGGGCGAAAATCATTCACGACCCGCGTCTGACGTGGAACACGGTGGACATCGTGACCCGCAGCGGCGGCCAGCCGGTGATGTCGAAGACGGGGCATGCGTTCATCAAGGAGCGGATGCGCCAGGAAGACGCCATCTACGGCGGGGAGATGAGTGCGCACCATTACTTCCGCGACTTCGCCTACTGCGACAGCGGGATGATCCCGTGGCTGCTGGTGGCGGAGCTGCTGTGCCTGAAGAACAGTTCGCTGAAATCGCTGGTGGCGGACCGCCAGGCGGCGTTCCCGGCGTCGGGGGAGATCAACCGCAAGCTGGGGAATGCGGCGGAGGCGATAGCGCGCATCCGGGCGCAGTATGAGCCGGCGGCCGCACACATCGACACAACGGACGGTATCAGTATTGAATACCCTGAGTGGCGCTTTAACCTGCGCACGTCCAACACGGAGCCGGTGGTGCGTCTGAACGTGGAGTCCAGAGCGGATACTGCGTTAATGAATGAGAAAACGACCGAGCTGTTACACCTGTTAAGCGGGGAATAAGGTGAGAGATTTACTAACGACGATTTATCGTTATCGGGGATTTATCTGGAGCAGTGTTAAGCGTGATTTTCAGGCACGCTATCAAACCAGTATGCTGGGCGCGTTATGGCTCGTTTTACAACCGCTCTCTATGATCTTGGTCTATACCCTGGTCTTTTCCGAGGTGATGAAGGCCAGAATGCCCGACAACACCGGGCCGTTTGCCTACAGTATTTATCTCTGTTCTGGGGTACTGACCTGGGGATTGTTTACAGAGATGCTGGATAAAGGTCAGAGCGTATTCATCAATAATGCTAATCTGATCAAGAAACTAAGTTTTCCGAAAATTTGTCTGCCGATCATCGTGACGTTATCAGCAGTGCTTAATTTCGCGATTATCTTCAGCCTGTTTCTGATTTTTATCATTGTCACTGGTAACTTCCCTGGCTGGCTGTTTTTCTCGGTGATACCGGTTCTGCTTTTGCAGATCCTTTTTGCCGGTGGGCTGGGTATGATCCTCGGTGTGATGAACGTCTTTTTCCGGGATGTGGGGCAACTGGTTGGGGTTGCACTGCAATTTTGGTTTTGGTTCACTCCCATTGTTTACGTACTGAATTCATTACCAGCATGGGCGAAAAATCTGCTGCTTTATAATCCGATGACTCGGGTCATGCAATCTTATCAGTCCATCTTCGCCTACCATCAGGCGCCCAACTGGTATTCGCTATGGCCAGTATTGGCTCTCGCCATTATTTTCTGCGTCATCGGTTTCAGGATGTTCCGCAAGCATGCGGCGGATATGGTGGATGAATTATAATGAGTTATATCAGAGTAAAAAATGTCGGTAAGGCATATCGCCAGTATCACTCAAAAACTGGGCGACTGATCGAATGGTTATCCCCTCTGAATACAAAACGCCATAATCTTAAATGGATCCTCAGCGACATTAATTTCGAAGTTGCTCCGGGAGAGGCGGTTGGTATTATCGGTATCAACGGTGCGGGCAAGAGTACCCTACTTAAACTTATTACCGGTACGTCCAGGCCAACGACCGGAGAGATTGAAATCTCAGGCCGTGTCGCTGCCTTACTCGAACTGGGTATGGGGTTTCATTCTGATTTCACTGGCCGACAGAACGTTTATATGTCAGGGCAACTGCTGGGGTTATCCTCTGAGAAAATTACTGAGTTGATGCCGCAAATCGAAGAGTTTGCGGAGATCGGGGATTATATCGACCAGCCGGTGCGCGTCTATTCCAGTGGTATGCAGGTTCGATTAGCTTTTAGCGTAGCGACCGCTATCCGTCCTGATGTGCTGATTATTGATGAAGCGTTATCCGTTGGGGATGCCTATTTCCAGCATAAAAGTTTCGAACGTATCCGTAAATTCCGTCTGGAAGGAACCACGTTGCTGCTGGTATCTCATGATAAACAGGCGATCCAGAGCATTTGCGACCGGGCTATTTTGTTGAACAAAGGCCACATTGAGATGGAAGGCGAGCCTGAAGCGGTGATGGATTATTACAATGCGCTTCTTGCCGATAAGCAAAATCAGTCCATTAAACAAGTTGAGCACAACGGTAAAACGCAAACTGTTTCAGGCACTGGTGAAGTGACAATCTCTGAGGTTCATCTTCTCGATGAACAGGGCAATGTGACTGAATTTGCCTCGGTAGGGCATCGGATCAGCTTGCAGGTTAATGTTGAGGTTAAGGCTGATATCCCTGAGCTCGTCGTCGGTTATATGATCAAGGATCGACTTGGGCAACCGATTTTCGGGACCAATACGCATCATCTCAAACAAACACTCACCAGCCTGAAAAAAGGCGAAAAGCGTTCGTTTTTATTCTCTTTTGATGCGAGGTTGGGGGTTGGCTCCTATTCTGTCGCTGTCGCGTTGCATACTTCCAGTACGCACCTCGGCAAAAACTATGAATGGCGCGATCTGGCCGTGGTATTCAACGTCGTTAACACGGAACAACAAGAGTTTGTCGGCGTGTCCTGGTTGCCACCTGAACTGGAGATTTCTTAATGGGTTCGTCGTTTTATCGTTCATTTGAAGAACGACACAGAGGTTCGGTTGAAGATATCAAGAACCGCCTGAGTTTTTATTTACCTTTCTTGTCTCGTCTGAAGGATCTTTATCCCGAAGGCGTGATTGCGGATATTGGCTGTGGACGTGGTGAATGGCTGGAAATCCTGACTGAAAATGGTATTGCGAACATCGGCGTCGATCTCGATGATGGCATGCTGGCACGTGCCAAGGAAGCCGGGCTGAACGTGCAGAAAATGGATTGTCTGCAGTTTCTGCAAAATCAAGCAGACCAGAGTCTGATAGCGTTGACTGGTTTCCATATTGCTGAGCATTTGCCCTTTGAGGTATTGCAGCAGCTCGTCATGCATACCTTACGGGTGCTGAAACCTGGCGGTTTGCTAATCCTCGAAACGCCGAACCCGGAGAATGTAAGCGTCGGGACCTGTTCATTTTATATGGATCCAACGCATAATCACCCTTTGCCGCCGCCATTGCTTGAGTTTTTACCTATTCATTATGGTTTTAACCGGGCAATTACCGTTCGTCTACAGGAAAAAGAGGCTCTCAAATCCCCGGACGCAGCGGTTAATCTGGTCGATGTGCTTAAAGGTGTTAGCCCCGATTACAGCATCATTGCTCAGAAAGCAGCGCCTGCAGATGTTCTTGAACGCTTTGAAACCCTGTTTACCCAACAATATGGCCTGACGCTGGATGTCCTGAGCAACCGTTACGATGCAATTTTACGCCAACAGTTCTCATCCTTTGCCTCACAGCTGGAGACGTTAAACCAGACATATACGCGCCAGCTAAGCAAAATGGCAGAGAATATTCAGACGTTGCAAGGCCAGGTTGACGAACTAAATCATGTCATTGGTCAGAACAATCAGCTTCATCAGCAAGTGGCAGATTTGCATAACAGCCGTTCATGGCGTATCACTCAACCTCTACGCTGGCTGTCTTTGCAACGCCAATTACTGCGTCAGGAAGGGGCTAAAGTACGAGCCCGTCGGGCGGCGAAAAAAATATTGCGCAAAGGGATGGCGCTCTCGCTGGTCTTTTTCCATCGTTATCCTAAGTCAAAGGTTTATCTGTTTAAATTTCTAAGAAAAACCGGCTGCTACACATTGCTACAGCGTTTGTTCCAGCGCGTAATGCTGGTGCAATCTGACACGATGATGATGCAGTCCAGAAGATATGATGTGGGTACTGAAGAAATGACAAGTCGCGCGTTGAGTATTTATAACGAATTAAAAAATAAAAATACGGAGAAATAACGATGCGTATTGTCATTGATTTACAAGGCGCGCAGACGGAAAGCCGCTTTCGTGGCATTGGTCGTTATAGTATTGCTATCGCCAGAGCGATTATTAGAAATAACAATCGACATGAGGTTTTCATCGCGCTATCCGCTATGCTGGGTGAGTCGATTACTGATGTTAAGGCGCAATTTGCTGATCTCCTGCCAGCAGACAACATAGTCGTCTGGCATGCTGCAGGACCAGTACGTGCAATGGATAAAGGTAATGAATGGCGTCGGGAGAGCGCAGAACTGATTCGGGAAGCGTTTCTTGAATCATTGCGTCCGGATGTCGTTTTCATTACAAGCTTGTTTGAAGGTCATGTCGACGATGCGGCCACTTCGGTACACAAATTTAGTCGTCAGTACAAAGTAGCCGTACTGCATCACGATCTTATTCCCCTGGTCCAGGCTGAGACCTATCTGCTGGATGATGTATTCAAATCCTATTATTTACAGAAAGTGGAATGGTTAAAAAACGCTGACCTTCTGCTAACTAACTCCGCTTATACGGCACAGGAAGCGATTGAGCATCTGCATTTGCAGGGCGACCATGTGCAGAATATTGCAGCTGCAGCCGATCCTCAGTTTTGTATGGCGGAAGTGACAGCGAGCGAGAAAGAGTCCGTCCTTGGCCATTACGGTATTCAGCGCGAGTTTGTGCTGTATGCACCAGGTGGATTTGACTCCAGGAAAAACTTTAAGCGATTGATTGAGGCCTATGCAGGACTCAGTGATGCTCTACGTCGCAGCCATCAATTGGTTATCGTTAGTAAGCTGTCCATTGGGGATCGTCAGTATCTGGAATCCATGGCGTCAGGTAATGGGTTGCAGCAGGGTGAACTGGTTCTGACTGGCTATGTGCCGGAAAATGAGCTGATTCAACTCTATCGTCTGTGTAAGCTTTTCATCTTTGCTTCGCTGCATGAAGGCTTTGGGCTGCCTGTTCTGGAAGCAATGTCGTGCGGCGCACCGGCCATTGGCTCAAATGTCACCAGTATTCCTGAAGTCATCGGTAATCCTGAGGCATTATTCGACCCGTATTCTGTCTCTTCCATTCGGGAAAAGATCGCGCAATGTCTGAATGATGCTCCATTCCTGGCGCGCCTGAAGGAAATGGCTCAGCAGCAAGCACGTAATTTCTCCTGGGACAACGCTGCCGTGACGGCTCTGGAAGCTTTCGAGAAGATTGCGACAGAAGACGCCGGCACCGTGCAGGTCTTGCCTGAGGCACTGATTCAGCGGATCCTTGCTATCTCTCACTGTCAGCCAGATGAGCGCGATCTGCGTTTGTGCGCAACGGCCATCGATTACAATCTGAAGACGGCTGAGCTGTATCAAATTGATGATAAGGCGCTGACCTGGCGTGTGGAAGGTCCCTTCGATAGCTCATATAGTCTGGCGCTGGTGAATCGGGAGTTTGCCCGGGCACTCTCAGCCGATGGTGTAGAAGTACTATTGCACTCCACTGAAGGGCCGGGCGATTTTGCGCCGGATGCCTCGTTTATGGCACAGCCGGAAAATAGCGATCTTCTGGCATTTTATAATCAATGTCGTACCCGCAAGAGTAACGAAAAGATAGATATTCTTAGCAGAAATATCTATCCACCGCGGGTTGCCGATATGGATGCCAAAGTAAAACTCCTTCATTGCTATGCCTGGGAAGAAACGGGTTTTCCACAGCCGTGGATTAATGAATTTAACCGGGAACTTGACGGCGTGCTGTGTACTTCAGAACATGTCCGTAAGGTATTGATTGACAACGGCTTGAATGTGCCTGCATTTGTTGTAGGCAACGGCTGCGATCATTGGCTCACCACAGCAGCTGAAACGGCAAAAGATGTGGATGAGGAAACCTTCCGTTTCCTGCATGTCTCTTCCTGCTTCCCACGAAAAGGGGTGCAGGCAATGCTTCAGGCTTGGGGCAGGGCGTTCACTCGTCGTGACAATGTTATCTTGATCATTAAGACTTTTAACAATCCACACAATGAAATTGACGCGTGGCTGGCACACGCCCAGGCTCAATTCGCGGACTACCCCAAAGTTGAAATAATCAAAGAGGATATGTCAGCCAGCCAGCTTAAAGGGCTTTATGAAAGCTGCGATGTTCTGGTTGCTCCAGGTTGCGCCGAAGGCTTTGGTTTACCTATTGCTGAAGCAATGCTGAGTGGGCTTCCTGCCATCGTCACTAACTGGAGCGGTCAACTAGATTTTGTTAATTCACAAAATTCATGGCTGGTTAACTATCAGTTTACCCGGGTAAAAACACACTTTGGTCTGTTTGCCTCGACATGGGCCAGTGTGGACATTGACAACTTAACGGATGCGTTAAAAGCTGCAGCCTCGACGGATAAATCAGTGCTGCATGACATGGCTGATGCTGGTCGCGAGCTTATTCTGCAGCAGTTTACCTGGAAAGCGGTGGCTGATCGTTCTCGTCAGGCAGTTAAGACGCTGCGTGCGCATATTGATATTGCTCAGCATCGGGCGCGAATTGGCTGGTTGACGACCTGGAACACGAAATGTGGGATCGCAACCTATTCTCAGCATTTGCTGGAGAGCGCACCGCATGGCGCGGATGTTGTTTTTGCTCCCCAGGTCAGCGCTGGAGATCTTGTGTGTGCAGACGAAGAGTTTGTACTGCGCAACTGGATTGTGGGTAAAGAAAATAACTATCTTGAAAATCTCCAGCCACAAATTGATGCTCTGCGACTTGATGTCATCGTGATCCAGTTTAACTATGGATTCTTTAATCATCGCGAACTGTCGGCGTTTATTCGTCGCCAGCATGACGCCGGTCGAGCGGTTGTCATGACGATGCATTCAACTGTGGATCCGCTGGAAAAAGAGCCGACCTGGAATTTCCGCCTTGCCGAAATGGCGGATGCGCTGGCGCTTTGTGACCGATTGTTGGTGCATTCAATTGCCGATATGAACCGCCTTAAAGATTTAGGCTTAACCGATAATGTTGCTTTATTTCCGCATGGTGTTATCAACTACGCTGCTGGGAGCGCCGCGCGTCAACAGCAGGCTTTACCGTTAATTGCGAGCTATGGCTTCTGCTTACCGCATAAGGGCCTGATGGAGCTGGTAGAATCCGTCCATCGCCTCAAGCAGGCGGGGAAACCGGTTCGTTTGCGTCTGGTTAACGCGGAGTATCCGGTTGGAGAATCACGCGATCTGGTGGCAGAACTTAAAGCGGCAGCTCAGCGGCTAGGTGTTAACGATCTCATTGAGATGCATAATGATTTCCTGCCTGATGCGGAAAGTTTGCGGCTGCTCTCAGAAGCTGATCTACTGATTTTTGCTTACCAGAATACGGGTGAGTCAGCTAGCGGAGCGGTACGTTATGGCATGGCAACCCAAAAACCTGTTGCGGTAACACCCCTGGCGATATTTGATGATCTGGACGATGCGGTCTTTAAATTTGATGGATGCAGCGTCGACGATATCAGTCAGGGGATTGACCGGATCCTTCATTCCATCCGTGAACAGGACGCCTGGGCGACCAGGACTCAACAACGTGCCGATGCATGGCGTGAACAACATGATTATTATGCTGTTGCACGCCGCCTGGTTAATATGTGTCAAGGCTTAGCTAAAGCTAAATATTTTAAATAAAAATATTCCCCCTTGTTTTTTTGCCTTTGAATACAAGGGGAGCTAGATGATGATGTGTCATTTATTATGAAAATTATTTTTGCTACTGAGCCAATTAAATACCCATTAACGGGCATCGGTCGGTATTCCCTGGAGCTGGTTAAGCGGCTGGCGGTTGCCCGTGAAATCGAAGAGCTGAAGCTGTTTCACGGCGCGTCGTTTATCGATCAGATCCCCCAGGTGGAGAATAAAAGCGATACCAAAGCCAGCAATCATGGTCGTCTGTCGGCGTTTCTGCGTCGCCAGCCGCTGCTGATTGAGGCGTATCGCCTGCTGCATCCGCGGCGCCAGGCGTGGGCATTGCGCGATTACAAAGACTACATTTACCATGGTCCCAATTTCTATCTGCCGCATCGCCTGGAACGCGCCGTGACCACGTTTCATGACATCTCCATTTTTACCTGCCCGGAATTTCATCCAAAAGATCGGGTTCGCTATATGGAGAAGTCCCTGCACGAGAGCCTGGATTCGGCGAAGCTGATCCTGACCGTCTCCGACTTCTCGCGCAGTGAAATCATCCGCCTGTTCAACTATCCGGCGGATCGGATCGTCACCACCAAGCTGGCCTGCAGCAGCGACTATATTCCGCGCAGCCCGGCGGAGTGCCTGCCGGTCCTGCAGAAATATCAGCTGGCGTGGCAGGGGTATGCGTTATATATCGGCACCATGGAGCCGCGTAAAAATATCCGCGGTCTGCTGCAGGCCTATCAGCTGCTGCCGATGGAGACCCGCATGCGCTACCCGCTGATCCTCAGCGGTTATCGCGGATGGGAAGACGATGTGCTGTGGCAGTTAGTCGAGCGCGGTACGCGTGAAGGGTGGATCCGTTACCTGGGCTATGTCCCGGATGAAGACCTGCCTTATCTGTACGCGGCGGCCAGAACCTTTGTTTATCCCTCCTTCTATGAGGGATTCGGTTTACCTATTCTTGAAGCGATGTCTTGCGGTGTGCCGGTAGTATGTTCCAATGTCACTTCTTTGCCTGAGGTGGTTGGCGATGCCGGCCTCGTTGCCGATCCTAATGATGTAGACGCGATTAGCGCGCATATTTTGCAGAGCCTGCAGGATGATAGCTGGCGGGAAGTCGCCACCGCGCGCGGTCTTGCCCAGGCGAAACAGTTTTCGTGGGAGAACTGTACGACCCAGACCATTAACGCCTATAAATTACTCTAAGGGTGTCAGTTGAGAGTTCTACACGTCTATAAGACCTACTATCCCGATACCTACGGCGGTATTGAGCAGGTCATTTATCAGCTAAGTCAGGGCTGCGCCCGCCGGGGAATCGCAGCCGATGTTTTTACTTTTAGCCCGGACAAAGAGACAGGTCCTGTCGCCTACGAAGACCATCGGGTCATTTATAATAAGCAGCTTTTTGAAATTGCCTCCACGCCGTTTTCGTTGAAAGCGTTAAAGCGTTTTAAGCAGATTAAAGATGATTACGACATCATCAACTACCATTTTCCGTTTCCTTTCATGGATATGTTGCATCTCTCGGCGCGGCCTGACGCCAGAACGGTGGTGACCTATCACTCGGATATTGTGAAACAAAAACGGTTAATGAAGTTGTACCAGCCGCTGCAGGAGCGATTCCTCGCCAGCGTAGACTGCATCGTCGCCTCGTCGCCAAACTATGTGGCCTCCAGCCAGACCCTGAAAAAATATCAGGATAAAACCGTGGTGATCCCGTTTGGTCTGGAGCAGCATGACGTGCAACACGATCCACAGCGGGTGGCGCACTGGCGGGAAACCGTCGGCGATAACTTCTTCCTCTTCGTCGGCGCTTTCCGCTACTACAAAGGGCTGCACATTCTGCTGGATGCCGCCGAACGTAGCAGGCTGCCGGTGGTGATCGTCGGGGGCGGGCCGCTGGAGGCGGAAGTGCGTCGTGAGGCGCAGCAACGCGGGCTGAGCAATGTGGTGTTTACCGGCATGCTCAACGACGAAGATAAATACATTCTCTTCCAGCTCTGCCGGGGCGTGGTCTTCCCCTCGCATCTACGTTCCGAAGCGTTTGGCATTACATTACTGGAAGGCGCGCGCTTCGCCAGGCCGCTGATCTCCTGCGAGATCGGCACCGGGACCTCGTTCATTAACCAGGACAAAGTGAATGGCTGTGTGATCCCGCCGAATGACAGTCAGGCGCTGGTGGAGGCGATGAATGAGCTCTGGCATAACGATGAAACCGCCAGCCGCTATGGCGAAAACTCGCGTCGTCGTTTTGAAGAGATGTTTACTGCCGACCATATGATTGACGCTTACGTCAATCTCTACACTACGCTGCTGGAAAGCAAATCCTGAGGCCTGCTACCCCCGCCGTTGCGGCGGGGGTTAACGCGTTAGTGACGACTCTTCAGATTATCAATCACTTCCCCGAGATCCAGCCCCTGGTCCTGCAGCAGCACCAGCAGGTGGTACATCAGGTCCGACGCCTCATTCTTCAGCTCGAAGCGGTCGTTCACCGTGGCGGCCAGCGCGGTCTCGACGCCTTCTTCCCCCACTTTCTGCGCAATACGCTTGGTGCCGCTGGCGTACAGCTTCGCCGTGTAGGAGCTCTCCGGGTCGGCGTGCTTACGCTCGGCCAGCAGCTGCTCCAGCTGATAGAGGAACAGCCACTGGTGGCCGGTTTCGCCGAAGCAGCTGGTGGTGCCTTTATGGCAGGTCGGCCCGATCGGGTTCACCAGCACCAGCAGCGTATCGTTATCACAGTCCGGCGTGATGCTCACTACGTTGAGGACATTGCCCGAGGTTTCACCCTTGGTCCACAGCCGCTGTTTGGTGCGTGAGTAAAAGGTGACCTTGCCGGTGGCTTCGGTTTTCTCCAGCGCCTCCTTGTTCATGTAGCCCAGCATCAGCACTTCGCCGGATACGGCGTGCTGCACGATGGCCGGCATCATGCCGTCCGTTTTTTCCCAGTCCAGCTGTTCAGTCAACATACCCTTATCTCCACGCCCTGTGCCGCCAGGTACGCTTTCAGTTCGCCAATATTAATAATCTGTTTGTGGAATACCGAGGCCGCCAGCGCGCCGTCAACGTTGGCGTCGCGGAAGGCTTCGAGGAAGTGTTCCATGGTGCCCGCGCCGCCGGAGGCGATCAGCGGGACATGGCACACCGCGCGAACCTTCGCCAGCTGCTGCAGGTCGTAACCGTTGCGCACCCCGTCCTGGTTCATCATATTGAGGACGATCTCGCCCGCGCCGCGCTTCTGCACTTCCTCCACCCAGTCGAGGGTTTCCCACTGTGTCACCCGGGTGCGGGTCTCGTCGCCGGTATACTGGTTGACGTGATATTTGCCGGTCTCTGCATCAAACCAGGTATCAATCCCCACCACAATGCACTGCACGCCAAAGCGGTCGGCAAGGCGGGTGATCAGCGTCGGGTCGGCGAGAGCAGGGGAGTTAATCGAAATCTTATCGGCGCCGAAGGAGAGGATCTGCGCCGCGTCTTCCAGCGACTTGATCCCACCCGCCACGCAGAAAGGAATGTCGATCACTTCCGCCACGCGCGACACCCAGCTCTTGTCGACCACCCGACCGTCGCTGGAGGCGGTGATATCATAGAACACCAGTTCGTCGGCCCCTTCGTCGGCATAGCGCTTGGCCAGCGGGACGATGTCGCCAATGATCTCGTGATTACGGAACTGCACGCCTTTCACTACCTGGCCGTCGCGGACGTCGAGGCAGGGGATTATCCGTTTTGCCAGCATTGAATGGCCTCCGTTACGTTGAATTTACCTTCCAGCAGCGCGCGACCGACAATCACGCCGCGCACCCCGGTGCCGCGCAGCGCGGCAATATCTTTGAGATCGCCGATGCCGCCGGATGACTGAAACGCCACCTGCGGGTAGCGGGCGCAGACTTCCTCGTACAGCGAGACGTTAGAGCCTGCCAGGGTGCCGTCGCGGGAGATATCGGTGCACAGCACATGCTGCAGGCCGACCGGCAGATAACTCTCCACCAGCTCCTCCAGCGTCACGCCGGAGTTTTCCTGCCAGCCGCTGACTGCCACCTGCTTGTTGCCGTCGGCGTCAATGCGCACGTCGAGCGCCAGCACCAGCCGCTCAGGGCCAAAGCGTTTAAACCAGCCTTTCACTTCCTCCGGGGATTTCACCGCGGTGGAGCCGACCACCACGCGGGCGACGCCGGCCTCAAGCAGGGCCGCGACATCCGCTTCGGTCCGCACGCCGCCGCCAACCTGTACCGGGACGTCAACGCCGGCGACCAGCGATTTCAGCAAGGGGATCTGGCGTTTCGCCGGATCCTTCGCCCCGGTCAGGTCGACCAGGTGCAGGACTTCCGCCCCCTGAGCGGCATAGGACTGCAGGCGCGGCAGCGGATCGCTGCCATAGTCGCGCTGCTGGCCGTAATCGCCCTGGTGGAGACGAACGACGGTGCCGTCGATTAAATCTAAAGCAGGAATAATCATCACATCTCCAGGAAGTTTTTCAGCAGCTGCGCCCCGGCGCTCCCGGAGCGCTCCGGGTGGAACTGCACGCCAAAGAAGTTATCTTTCTGCACCGCGGCGGTGAACGCCTCGCCGTAATTGCACTGGGCGATGGTATACGGGTTGACCGGCATGGCGTAGCTGTGCACGAAGTAGAAATACGCGCCTTCTTCAATGCCGCGGAACAGACGATCGCCTGCTTTGGCATACACCCGGTTCCAGCCCATGTGCGGCAACGGCAGACCGTGGTCGGTCATCTTCGGCACCTCTTCTTCGATAATGCCCAGCAGATCGACGCCGTTGTTCTCCTCGCTGCGCTTGCCGAGCAGCTGCATGCCCAGGCAAATCCCCAGCACCGGCTGGGTACAGGCTTTGATCAGGTCGATCAGATCGCGGTCGCGCAGCTGGTCCATCGCCGCCTGGGCGGTGCCGACGCCGGGAAGGAACAGTTTATCGGCACGCAATACCACCTCCGGATCGCGGCTGACCACCGGCTCATAGCCGTGGCGGCCAATCGCCGATTTCACCGAATTGAGGTTGGCGCACCCGGTATCAAGGATCACCACATTCATCACAGCACCCCTTTGGAAGACGGCAGGGCATCGCCCTGGACGCGGATCGCCTGGCGCAGCGTACGGCCAAAGGCTTTGAACAGGCTCTCCACGCGGTGGTGATCGTTCTTGCCCTTGGTTTTCAGGTGCAGGGTCACCGCCATGGTGTAAGAGAGCGAGCGGAAGAAGTGTTCCACCATCTCGGTGCTCAGATCGCCGACGCGCTGATAGGTGAAGTCCGCCTTATACTCCAGGTGCGGACGGCCGGAGATATCCAGCGCGCAGCGGGCGAGACACTCGTCCATCGGCAGCACGAAGCCGAAGCGGTTGATGCCGCGCTTGTCGCCAAGCGCCAGCTTCAGGGCTTCGCCGAGGGCCAGGCCGGTATCTTCCACGGTGTGATGATCGTCGATGTACAGATCGCCGCCGACGTTGATCTCCATGCGGAAGCCGCCATGGGTGGCGATTTGGTCGAGCATATGGTCAAAAAAGCCGACGCCGGTGTGGATCTTGCTGCCGCCTTCGCGGTCCAGCCACACCTTCACGTCCACCTGGGTCTCTTTGGTGATGCGCTCGACGTGGGCATAGCGGTCGCGGCGGGTCAGCTGCTCGCTGATGGTCGGCCAGTCCAGGGTCTCACGGTCATAGCGCAGGCCGGTAATCCCCATGTTATCCGCCAGCTCAAGGTCGGTGGCCCGGTCGCCAATCACATAGCTGTGGCTTTTATCCAGTACGCCGTCTTCCAGCCACGGCAGCACCAGCTGCGTTTTCGGTTTGCGGCAGGCGCAGTTGTCGCCCGGGAAGTGCGGACAAATCAGCACCTCTTCGAAATTGACGCCCTGCGAGGCGAAGATCTGCATCATCAGGTTGTGCGGGCCATCAAATGCTTCCTGCGGCAGACTGTCGGTTCCCAGGCCATCCTGGTTGGTGATCATCACCAGCTTATAGCCTTCCTGCTGCAGCTTCAGCAGCGCCGGGATCACCTGCGGCTCAAACGCCAGCTTGTCGAAACGGTCCACCTGGAAATCCACCGGCGGTTCGGAAATCAGGGTGCCGTCACGGTCAATAAAGAGATACTTCTGGGTCATACATTCTCCGCAGTCAAGGCGTCAATCACGCGCTGGCTCTCAGCACGGGTACCGATAGTGATACGCAAACAGCCGCTCAATGAAGGTTGTTTATTCTGGTCACGTAAGATAATGCCCTGATCCCACAAAGATTTAAACACTGCGCTGGAGGCGGTTATCCGCGCCAGAACGTAGTTCGCCTCGGAATCGAAGACCTGCTCCACGCAGGCGATGCCGCGCAGCTGTTCCACCAGGTAGCGGCGCTCGTCGAGGATCTGCGCCACGCGCTGGCGCATCGCCGCGATGCCTTCCGCGCTCAGCGCCTGGGCGGCGATATCGGCCACTGGCGTGGAGAGCGGATACGGAGCGATCACTTTCAGCAGCACGTTAATCACCTCGGCGTTGGCGAGGGTGAAACCGCAGCGCAGGCCGGCGAGGGCGAAGGCTTTGGACAGCGTGCGCAGCACCACCAGGTGCGGATAGTCGCTGAGCCAGCCGGCGAGCGTCGCCTGCGGGCAGAATTCAATATAGGCTTCGTCGGCGACCACGATGGCTTTATCGCGAGTCATCTCCAGCAGGTCGCGTATCGACTGCGGATCGATGATCTGACCGGTCGGGTTGTTCGGGCTGCAGACAAAGACCACCTTCACGCCGTCCAGCTGCGCCTCGATACCCGGCAGGTCGAGCTGCCAGTCGGCGAGGGTCGGCACGGTGCGGCATTCGACGCCGATGGTCTCGGCGCTGACGCTGTACATGCCGTAGGTGGGCGGGCAGTAGAGTAGCGCGTCTTTGCCGGGCTCACAGAAAGCGCGGATCAGCAGCTCAATCCCTTCGTCGGCGCCGCGGCTGACCAGCACCTGCTCCGGTTTGACGTCGGCGTAGCGGGCGTAGCTCTCGATGACTGCCTTCGGCTGCGGCTCCGGATAGCGGTTCATCGTTTGCGCGGTAAGCTGGAAAGCCACGGCGGTCGGGAATTCGTTGGCGTTCAGCCAGACGTCGCCTTTGCCGCCCAGACGGCGAGCGGATTGATACGGGGTCAGCGCACGGACGTTGGCGCGGGCTAAATCTTCAATGCTCATGCTTGCTCCTTCAGGGCGGCAACGCGCAGCGTTACGGCGTTTTTGTGGGCGTCAAGGCGCTCGGCGGCGGCCAGGATCTCAATCGTTGAGGCGAGGGCGGCAAAGCCGTCGCGCGACAGCTCCTGCACGGTCATCCGCTTCTGGAAGTCGGCCAGGCCGAGGCTCGAACAGGTGGCGGTATACCCATAGGTCGGCAGGACGTGGTTGGTGCCCGAGGCGTAATCGCCCGCGGATTCCGGTGACCAGTCGCCGAGGAAAACCGAACCGGCGCTGGTGATGCTGTCCACCAGCTCGCGGGCCTGACGGGTCTGAATGATCAGGTGCTCCGGACCATACTGGTTGGAGATAGCCACGCACTGCGCCAGGTCGCGGGCCACGATGATCCGGCTGGCGGAGAGGGCCACGCGGGCGGTTTCCGCGCGCGGCAGGGCGGCCAGCTGGCGTTCGACGGCCTCAGCGACGCGACTGCCGAGGTCGGCGTCCGGGGTCAGGAGGATCACCTGCGAGTCCGGGCCGTGTTCCGCCTGCGACAGCAGGTCGGAGGCGACAAAGTCCGGGGTGGCGCCGCTATCGGCGATCACCAGCACTTCCGACGGACCGGCCGGCATGTCGATGGCTGCGCCGTCCAGACGCTGGCTGACCTGACGTTTGGCTTCCGTGACGTAAGCGTTACCCGGGCCAAAGATTTTATCCACCTTCGGCACCGACTCGGTCCCGAGGGCGAGGGCGGCGATAGCCTGGGCGCCGCCAACGTTAAAGATGGTTTTCACGCCGCACAGCTGCGCGGCATAGAGGATCTCATCGGCGATCGGCGGCGGCGAGCAGAGCACCACCTGCTGACAGCCGGCGATGCGCGCCGGCGTCGCCAGCATCAGCACCGTGGAGAACAGCGGCGCCGAGCCGCCCGGAATATACAGCCCGACGGAGGCGATAGGGCGGGTGACCTGCTGGCAGCGCACCCCCGGCAGCGTTTCGACATCCACCGCCTGCAGCTGTTGCGCGTTGTGGAAGGTCTCGATGTTTTTCACCGCCACCGCCATCGCCTGCTTCAGCTCGTCGCTGAGGCGTTCGCCGGCGGCGGCGATCTCCGCCTCGCTCACCTGCAGCGCGGCGACGGTGGTTTTATCAAACTTCGCGCTGTATTCGCGCAGCGCCGCGTCGCCGTTGGCTTTGACGTTATCGAGGATCTCCGCCACCGTTTTACTGATGCTGTCGGAGGCGGAAATCGCCGGGCGCGTTAAGAGTTGTTGCTGTTGGTCTGCGCTACAGCCGTTCCAGTCGATGATTGTGTTGAAGCTCATGATTGTTTTCCCCTGTGTGTCCCGTGACCGGCTGGCCGATTACTCCATCATCTTCTCAATCGGCAGCACCAGAATGGAGCTGGCGCCCAGCGCTTTCAGTTTTTCCATGGTCTCCCAGAACAGGGTTTCGCTGCTGACCATGTGCATCGCCACGCGCTGCTTGTCGCCTGCCAGCGGCAGAATAGTCGGACGCTCGGCGCCCGGCAGCAGGGCAACCACTTCTTCCAGGCGTTCGGTCGGAGCGTGCATCATGATGTATTTCGACTCGCGGGCCTGGATCACGCCCTGAATACGGGTCAGCAGGCGGTCAATCAGCTGCTGTTTGGCGTCGGCCATCTCGCCGTCGCGCTGGATCAGGCAGGCTTTGGAGCGGTAGATCACTTCCACTTCGCGCAGGCCGTTGGCTTCCAGGGTGGCGCCGGTGGAGACGAGGTCGCAGATGGCGTCGGCGAGGCCGGCGCGCGGCGCCACTTCCACGGAGCCGTTCAGCAGACAGGATTTAAAGGAGATACCTTTTTGATCGAGGTAGCGCTTCAGCAGGTGTGGGTAAGAGGTGGCGATGCGTTTGCCGTCCAGCGCCGCCGGGCCGTTCCAGGCTTCATCCACCGGGGTCGCCAGCGACAGGCGGCAGCCGCCGAAGTCGAGACGGCGCAGGGTGAAGTAGCGCGGGTCTTCGCCCTGAGCGCGGCGGCTGAGCAGCTCTTCTTCCAGCACGTTTTCGCCGATAATGCCGAGGTCGACAACACCGTCCATCACCAGGCCCGGGATATCGTCATCACGCACGCGCAGAATGTCGATTGGCATATTTTCCGCCAGCGCAATCAGACGCTGGGTGTGCAAATTGACTTTAATGCCGCAGCGGCTGAGTAATTCGCGTGAATCTTCGCTTAAACGGCCTGATTTCTGAATAGCTATGCGTAAACGGGTGTTGTCTAACATTGTTCTTTTCCTCTGAATACCTGTCTGAATCTGTCCGAATTTGGTCCAAAAAAAAGCCCCCGGAAGTGAATCTTCCGGGGGCTCTCTGCGCGTTCATGCACCACTGGAAGATCCAAATGTCTTCCAGCACACATCGCCTGAAAGACTAGTCAGGATGATGGTGATGATGGTGGTGTTTAAATTGAACGCGGTTCATAAAAATTCTCTGTGAATGACTATGCATTTGATGTCCTTTAACCTAAACCACTTCCGCCGCAGAAAGCAAGGGCTTTTTTCTATCATTAATTCATTTCACATTGAGCGAAGAAATTGTCAGTTGCCGCTGGCTGGCGTAGCCTGTAATTAGCACAGCGAAAGAGTCAGGAGCCTGGGATGAAAAAGGTCGCGATAGTCGGTTTGGGATGGCTGGGAATGCCGCTGGCGCTGTCATTGATGGCGCGAGGTTGGCAGGTCACCGGCAGTAAAACCACGCAGGATGGCGTGGAGGCGGCGCGGATGTGCGGGATTGACAGCTATCCGCTGCGCCTGGAGCCGCAGCTGGTCTGTGATACCGAGGACCTCGACGCGCTGATGAACGTCGATGCGCTGGTGATCACGCTGCCGGCCCGGCGTACCGGGGCGGGAGAAGGGTTTTATCTGCAGGCGGTGCAGGAGATTGTCGATACCGCGCTGGCGCACCATATTCCGCGGATCGTCTTCACCAGTTCCACCTCGGTGTATGGCAACGTCAATGGCACGGTGAAAGAGAACTCCCCGCGTCTGCCGCAAACCGCCAGCGGGCAGGTGCTCAAGGAGCTGGAGGACTGGCTGCACAACCTGCCGGGAACCTCGGTGGATATTCTGCGTCTGGCCGGGCTGGTGGGGCCTTCCCGTCATCCGGGACGTTTTTTTGCCGGCAAGTCGGCGCCGGATGGCCAGCACGTGGTCAATCTGGTGCATTTGCAGGATGTGGTGGCCGCTATCGAACTGCTGTTGCAGGCCCCGAAGGGCGGGCACATCTATAATCTATGTGCGCCCCGCCATCCGGCGCGTGGCCTCTTTTATCCGCAAATGGCCCGTGAACTGGGGCTGCCGCCGCCGGTGTTCAGCGACAGCCCGGACGGCGGTCAGGGCAAGATTGTGGATGGCAATCGTATCTGCAATGAGCTGGGGTTTGAGTACCAGTACCCCGATCCGCTGGTGATGCCGATGGAGTGATCTACCAGCGGTGATTCGCATACCGTAAGGGGGTAGCGATGAAACCACTGCTGGATGTCCTCGTGATCCTCGACGCGCTGGAAAAAGAGGGGAGCTTTGCCGCCGCGTCGGCAAAGCTCTTTAAAACGCCCTCAGCGCTGAGCTACACCATTCACCGGCTGGAAAGCGATCTCAATATTCAGCTGCTCGACCGCAGCGGCCACCGCGCGCGCTTTACCCCCACCGGACAAATGCTGCTGGAGAAAGGGCGGGAAGTGCTGCATATCGCCCGCGAACTGGAGATCCGGGCGGTCAAGCTGCAGCAGGGGTGGGAACACACCCTCCGCCTGGCGGTGGACTGCACTTTTCCCGTGACGCAGCTTTCGCCGCTGATTGCCGCATTTTATCAACAACAGCCGCTGACCCGGCTGCACTTCACGCAGAACCCCTCGCTGCTGGACTGGCGGCCGCTGACCGACGGGCAGGCCGATCTGCTGCTGGGCGCCCTTGGCGAGCCGCCGCCGCTGAGCGGTTATGACTATCTCCCCCTCGGCGAGCTGGAGCTGCTGCTGGTGGTTTCCCCGCAGCATCCGCTGGCGCGACACCGCGCTCCGCTGAGCTGGCGGACCCTGCGCCGTTATCGGGCGGTGGCCACCGGCGAGGGCGGGGCGCTGCTCAGCGATCAGGAGACCCTGACGGTGTGTGACGCCGCGGGGCAGCTGGCGCTGCTGCGCATGGGGCTGGGCTGGGGCTGTCTGCCGCGTTACCAGGTGCAGGGGCTGCTGGAGAGCGGCGAGCTCATCAGCATGGCGGTTCGCGGGCTGTCGCCCCGCCAGCATGCCTGGATCGCCTGGAATGACGCCACCTGCGGTTTGGCCAGCAAATGGTGGCGGGAAACGCTATTAGCAAATAGTGCTATTTTTACAATTTATCATACGGAAATCGTATAGATATTAGCATGTTAAAAAATACGCTTACGCAATGAACTTCATAACATCTTGTCAACGCCGTTGAATTTGTTGCAAAATATGCGGCCTGAAAACCAGAGACTAGCCGACGCTTTTTTTAAAAGTGTCGGTTATTTTTTTGGTCGAAAGACACATCATTCAATACCAAGAGGCCGGGCTTCGTACCGGATAGATATTTACTAAAAACCGACAGTCGTTGTCGCTGAGGAATAGAAAGAAATGGGGCAATTTTTTGCTTACGCGCTGGCGTTCACCGTAAAAGGGGATAACTATGTCGCATAACGCTACTCCAAATACCTCTCGCGTGGAATTACGTAAAACGCTTACGTTAGTTCCGGTTGTAATGATGGGCCTGGCCTATATGCAGCCGATGACGCTGTTCGATACGTTTGGTATCGTCTCTGGTATGACCGACGGTCACGTGCCGACGGCCTACGCCTTTGCGTTAATCGCCATTCTGTTTACTGCCCTGAGCTATGGCAAGCTGGTACGTCGTTACCCTTCTGCCGGCTCGGCGTATACCTATGCGCAGAAATCCATCAGCCCGACCGTCGGCTTTATGGTGGGTTGGTCCTCGCTGCTCGACTACCTGTTCGCGCCGATGATCAACATTCTGCTGGCGAAAATCTATTTTGAAGCGCTGGTGCCTTCGATTCCGTCGTGGGTGTTTGTTATCGCGCTGGTCGCCTTTATGACCGCCTTTAACCTGCGCAGTATTAAATCCGTGGCCAACTTCAACACCGTGATCGTGGTGCTGCAGGTGGTGCTGATTGCCGTTATTCTCGGCATGGTGATTTATGGCGTGTTTGAAGGCGAAGGCGCCGGTACGCTGGCCAGCAGCCGTCCGTTCTGGTCCGGTGACGCGCACGTGATCCCGATGATTACCGGGGCGACGATCCTGTGCTTCTCGTTTACCGGCTTCGACGGCATCAGCAACCTGTCTGAAGAGACCAAAGATGCAGAGCGCGTCATCCCGCGGGCGATTTTCCTGACCGCGCTGATTGGCGGCCTGATCTTTATCTTTGCCACCTACTTCCTGCAGCTGTACTTCCCGGACATCTCTCGCTTTAAAGATCCGGATGCGTCACAGCCGGAAATTATGCTCTACGTAGCAGGTAAAGCCTTCCAGGTTGGCGCGCTGATCTTCTCCACCATCACCGTGCTGGCGTCCGGTATGGCGGCGCACGCTGGCGTGGCGCGTCTGATGTACGTGATGGGCCGCGACGGCGTGTTCCCGAAAAGCTTCTTCGGCTACGTCCACCCGACCTGGCGCACCCCGGCGATGAACATCATCCTGGTCGGCGCTATCGCGCTGCTGGCGATTAACTTCGACCTGGTGATGGCGACGGCGCTGATTAACTTTGGTGCGCTGGTAGCGTTTACCTTCGTTAACCTGTCGGTGATTTCGCAGTTCTGGATCCGTGAGAAACGCAACAAGACGCTGAAAGACCACTTCCAGTATCTGTTCCTGCCGATGTGCGGCGCCCTGACCGTTGGCGCGCTGTGGGTCAACCTGGAAGAGAGCTCGATGATTCTGGGCCTGATCTGGGCCGGTATCGGTCTGGTCTATCTGGCCTGCGTGACCAAAAGCTTCCGCAACCCGGTGCCGCAGTATGAAGATGTGGCCTAAGGCATAGCGTGATGTAAATGAGAAAAGCCGGAGGGAAACCTCCGGCTTTTTTTTCGTTTGGCCCGGTGCGATACCTTTTGCCCGGCGGCGCTGCGCTTGCGCGGGCCTACGGTGATGGTTAACCATCTGAAATTTAATGGTTATGTAGGCCGGGTCAGGCGCAGCCGCCACCCGGCAATATGTTGGGCACGGAAACGACGACCGGACGGTTCCCTCTCCCTCCGGGAGAGGGTTAGGGTGAGGGGAAGCACTGCAGTGTGGTTGTTTATGTTATCTGTGGCTTCAGCGCACATTGCGCTCCCGGTTAGTCTTCTGCGTTATGTCTCTCATGGCGCAGGGAGCGCACAGGGGGCGGCCAGTCGCCGCCGCCCCCTGTACCCCCGGGCTCCGGCCGGCAAAATCGCCACTGCGTGGTACCTTCGACTTTTCCCTGCAGGCTTCGGGTCGGGCCGAGGCAGCGTCCGTGCAAAACACGGCCCTCAGCCCGCATCCATGCGGGCTGCCCCGGCCTGCCGGGAACGTCTCAGCGATTTTGAGGCCGCCAGCACCGGCAGTTTCAGTGGCTCCTGATCCAGTGGTGATTTGGGGTTGTAGGCTGGGTCAGGCGCAGCTGCCACCCGGCAATATGTTGGGCACGGAAACGACGACCGGACGGTTCCCTCTCCCTCCGGGAGAGGGTTAGGGTGAGGGGAAGCACTGCAGTGTGGTTGTTTATGTTATCTGTGGCTTTAGCGTAGTTTGCGCTCCCGATTAGTCTTCTGCGTTATGTCTCTCATGGCGCAGGGAGCGCACAGGGGGCGGCCAGTCGCCGCCGCCCCCTGTACCCCCGGGCTCCGGCCAGCAAAATCGCCACTGCGTGGTACCTTCGACTTTTCCCTGCAGGCTTCGGGTCGGGCCGAGGCAGCGTCCGTGCAAAACACGGCCCTCAGCCCGCATCCATGCGGGCTGCCCCGGCCTGCCGGGAACGTCTCAGCGATTTTGAGGCCGCCAGCACCGGCAGTTTCAGTGGCCCCTGATCCAGTGGTGATTTGGGGTTGTAGGCCGGGTAAGCGAAGCGCCACCCGGCAGAAACCCGCGTAAAGGGGTTAAATGCGTGTGTGGTTGGGTCAGCCGCAGGGGGAGCTGCGGCTTATTTATTGCGGAGGCGGTTCGAAGCAGAGGCTGCGCTCCAGGCACTCGTCGCAGCTCGGCGATCGGCAGACAATCTCCCCCTGCGACTGCAGGCAGCGCTGGCGGTAAAAGAACTTTTTCCAGCGCATATGGTGGACGTTCTGCACCACCAGCAGTGGAAAGCAGTCGCTCATCAGTCGGCCCAGTTCCGCCCGCGAATCGAGTCCCAGATCCTCCCACAGATGGTTAAACGCCAGCGCTACCTCGGCAACGATCTGCGCCATCGGTTCGGCCCCCGGCGCCATCCACTCCGTCAGCCACTGCCCCAGCTGCCGACGCTCTTCGTCGCGGGTGGCATTCAGCTCGGTCATCAGCCGACGGCGGCTCAGCGTCGCGCTGTCCAGCGGCGTCGCCACCTCGCCCAGCCGCTGCTGCAGCGCCCGCCATGCCGCGGGAGTCAGCCCCATCCGCAGCGGAAAGCAGCCTTTTCCGGCGTGATACAATCGCCACAGGCGGGTCAACCAGTCGACCGGCGCCATCAGGCGACCCCCTGACGCAGACGCGATGCCGCCAGGCTCTGGCGCCGCCGCTGCCACCAGGCAGGCAGCACCTCGGCGACCGAACGCCACGCGCCGTCCACCTGCGGCTCAATGCCCTGCAATTCCAGCTGCTGCCATGGCGTATGGCCGATACGCACGCAGAACACCGCTTTTACGTCGGCGAGCAGCGCCAGCAGCGCCGCCAGTCTGGCCTCGTTCTCCTGTGGATCACACTCCTCTTCGCCGCGGCAATATTTTGGCGTAAAGCGCTCGCCCACCAGCACCATACCGGCGGCCGACAGGCTGTAGATCGAGAAGCGGTCGGCATGGCCAAAATGACAGTCAATGACCTCGCCGTGGCGGGAGGCCACGGCCACCAGACAGGCGTCATCCGCGTCCGACTCCCCCTGCGTAGCGAGGCTGGCATGAAGTTCGGCGCGCTGGTGGAGGATGGGCAGCCAGTCGGGGAGGCTGTCCGGGTCCGGCAGCCGGGTGAACTGCTGGCTGCGATCTTCGCCCAGCATGCCGATGGCGTCGGCACGGCACTGATGGCAGTGGGTCATCTGCGGCATCACCTCCCCGCACTGGCTGCGGATCGCGGCGAGCATCACGGCGTCCGGCTCCGGCTGGCCGTTGAGACCAAAGACCGTGCCGTGCTCCGGTCTGGCAATCAGCGGCATAATATTGTGAATAAACGCGCCGCTTTCCCGCAAACGACGGCCGACCTCGGCCATGCCGCCGTCGTTGATCCCCGGGATCAGCACCGAGTTTATCTTGACCAGCACTCCCGCGGCGGTCAGCCTGCGGACTCCTTCAAGCTGGCGGGCAATCAGGATCTCCCCGGCTTCCCGGCCGCGGTAGCGTTCGCCGTCGAGCCACAGCCAGGCATAGATTTGCCCGGCGATATCGGCATCCAGGGTATTGATGGTCACCGTGACGTGATCCACGCCGACCTCCAGCAGGCGATCGACCGCGTCGGGCAGCATCAGCCCGTTGGTCGACAGGCATAATTTGAGATCCGGAAGCTGGTCGCGGACCAGCTCCAGGGTGCGGAAGGTGCGGGTCATATTGGCCAGCGGATCGCCGGGCCCGGCTATGCCGACCACCGACAGCTGCGGGATGGCCTGGGCCACCTGGCGCACTTTCAACACCGCCTGCTCGGGAGTCAGCAGCGTCGATGACACCCCGGGACGGGACTCATTGCTGCAGTCGAATTTACGGTTGCAGTAGTTGCACTGCAGATTGCAGGCCGGGGCGACCGGAAGATGCATCCGGGCGAAACGGTGGTGCCCGCTGCGGGAGTAGCAGGGGTGCGCGGCGACCTTGTCGGCCACCCGCGGCGCTAACGCGCTGGCGTCCGCCGACTGACAGGCGTTACCGCCGGAAAAAGAAGAGCAGAAAGTCATGGTCGTACCTTCATGGTTGGGCGATACCTTCCTGCTGCAAACGACGTACCAGTGACGAATTTTTTATCTGGCTGAAAAATAAAGCATTATCCCGCATCCCTGCGGCACAACATTGTCGCGTTCCTGCCGCACTGACGACAATGTCCTGAACCTGACACCGCGGCCTACAGACGCGGCAGGGTGATATCCATGATCTGGATCCGATAAGCGACCTGGCGCGGCGTCATCCCCAGCAGCCGTGCCGCCTTGGCCTGCACCCAGCCGGCTTTTTCCAGCGCGGCGATCAGTCGCTGACGTTCGTCCAGGCTGTTGTCCAGCCAGCTGTCTTCCGCTGGCCCGCTGGCAGGCAGGGCTTTGGCGGGACGATCCTGGTGAGTGAAGAGGATCACGTCGCGATCGATCAGGCCACTCTCCGACATCACCGCCGATCGTTCGAGGCAGTTCTCCAGTTCGCGAACGTTACCCGGCCAGCTGTACTCCATCAGCAGGCGGATCGCGCCCTCGCTGATCCGCAGCGTGCGCCCCTGATGCTGGCCGATTTTGCGCACCAGGAAGTGCGCCAGCTCGGCGATGTCCTCCTGACGCTCGCGCAGCGGGGGTAGGGCGATGGGCATCACGTTCAGACGATAGTAGAGATCCTCGCGGAAATGGCCCAGCCGGACCTCCTCCTCCAGGTGACGGTTGGTGGCGGCGATGATGCGGACATTCACCCGCAGGGTCTCATCGCCGCCGACCCGCTCCATCTCCCCCTCCTGGAGGATACGCAGCAGCTTGGCCTGGAACGATGCGCTGCTTTCACCAATCTCATCGAGGAACAGGGTGCCGCCATCCGCCAGCTCAAAACGTCCTTTACGCTGACGCACCGCCCCGGTAAAGGCGCCTTTCTCATGGCCGAACAGTTCGCTTTCCAGCAGGGTGTCCGGCAGCGCCGCGCAGTTAAATTTGACGAAGGCGGCACCAGCCCGTGGCGAATGGTGATGGATGGCGTTGGCGATCAGCTCTTTCCCGGTGCCGCTTTCGCCGCGTACCAGCACGGTGGTGTCCCAGCGCGAGACCTGACGGATCACCTCCACGATCTGGCGCATCGCCGGGCTCTTGCCGACCATATTGTCAAGGCCCACGCCGCGGGACGACGAGCAGGCCGGCGGCCGTTCCACCTTCGGCGGCTGGCGGCTCGACAGGGCGGGTGAGGCCGGAAGGATCATCAGCCGGATGGTCTGGGCGACGAGGTTGGCGACGGTTTCGAGAAAACGGGTGCAGGCCGGCAGCCGCTCTTCCTGGCGCGCCATCGGCTGGGCCGCCAGCACCCCTATTGGCCGGGCGTTGGGCCCCATCAACGGTACGGCGATAAACGGCAGATCGTAATCGTAGAGGCTCAGGCGGTCGAGAAAACGCTGATCGTCGGCGACCCGGGGCAGCACCAGCGACTGCCCCTGGGCCAGCACGGTCCCCACCAGTCCCTCGCCGGGGCGATAGCGGATCTGCGTGCTGCCGGGGAGGGGCTGCTGGCCGGTTTGCTGCAGCGCTTCGATACTGAGGATCTCCTGCTCGCTGTCGTACAGGCAGATCATCCCGTGCTGCATAAAAGCATCGTTGTGCAATACGCTGAGCACCTCCTGCAACGTTTTGCTGGCCTCGGTGGCCCGGCTCAGCACCACGCTTATCCGCTGCATGGCGGTGAACTGCTGAGAGAGGTCGAAGCGTCTGACGGTGGTGTCCGGGTCGGATTCAGGGATCATGCTTCACCTCCGGTCAGGGTGTTAAACAGCGGGAAACGCAGGGTCAGGCAGGTGCCGCCCTGCGGTCGGGAAGCCAGCTCAATGGCCCCGCGATGATGCGCCACCAGGGTCTGGATCAGCCGCAGCTCCATGCCTTTACCCGGCGAGTTCAGCGCGTCGGGGGAGTGGGCGTAGCGCACCTGCAGCAGCGGTACGTTGTCAGTCAGGTACAGCGACAGCCAGCCGTCGTTCTCCTCGGCATAGAGCTGCATCGCCAGCGGCACGGAGGGCAATTCGGCGGCGAGGGCCAGGGTGCGGTCGAGCCACAGGCTTAAGCACGCCAGCAGTGGGGTGCGCTGGCCAAAGCCGATCAGATGCGGTGAGGCCATGTCGACCTGCAGCCCGTCGGGATCGAAGCGGGTACGGTAGAGGGCGCACAGATCGTCGAAAAAGGGCTGCAGCGGCCAGACGGCGGGGTTTTCGAGTTCCAGCGATGGGCGACAGCGCTGGAGCCGCGCCATCGCCTCTTCCC
>NZ_PJDK01000073.1:0-27272 GCF_002837615.1 Klebsiella sp. X1-16S-Nf21 | reverse complement strand
GGACAGCGACTCCAGCTCAATCTCTTCCCCGGCCTGCAGCTGTTCGTTACAGTACGCGTAGACCTGCTGACGCACATTCTGTCGCTCGGATTTATCAAGCTGAGCATCGGCGGCGAAGTCATCCACCGCCTGCAGCAGGCCGCGGTTCTGCGCTTTGGCGTTAAGCCCTTCGCTGGCGCCGAGGAAATCCATAAAGAAATCGGCCACTTTGCGCCCTACCCGCCCTTTCAGGAAGGTCAGATAGCGGGTCGACCCCGGGTTGGTTTCCCACTCGGTTAAATCGATGCGCGCGACAATATCAGCATGGTTAATATCCAGGTAATGGGTCGAGCGGATATCCAGCTCCTCGTTGACGCGCATACTGCTCAGGTTATTGAGCACCGCCACCAGCAGATACTCGACCGCCAGGTAACGATACTGGCAGAAGAGGACAATGCCCCCTTCGGCGAACGGGTATTTCGCCAGTTCATCGCGCAGACGACCAGTCGCCGCGCGGCTGAACGCCAGAAACTCTTCTTCCCCCTGACGCTGCAGACGCAGCGCCTGCGCCAGTTCACTCTCTTCATTGAACAGGCCATAGGCTTTGCTTTTGGCGCTATAGACCCGGTGCAGTTCAGCCATCATCTCGACGACCGTCGCATTCGGCTCCAGCAGTGACTCGCGCAGCACCAGCTCCAGATTTTGTTCATCACGTTTGATTAACTGATGCAGGGCAATCTGGTCGATATCCAGACTCATGTTAAACTCTCCTTTTAGACCGGGCGGTATTCAACCACCGCCGGGTTGCCGACGCAACTGGCGCCACACATTTCGACGTTGTTACCGACGATCGGTGCGCTTTTGCGTCGCGGCGAAAAAATGCGGAAAAAAAGCTGCTGCTACGGTAATATGTTGCCCTTTCACGAACAAACAGATTTTGAGTTTATGCCGCAAATTTCCCGCTATAGCGATCAACAGGTCGAACAGTTGCTCAGCGAGCTAACGAACGTCCTGGAATCACACAAAGCCCCGGTTGACCTTTCACTGATGGTGTTAGGCAATATGGTGACCAACCTGATCAACAGTAGCGTCGCGCCGGCGCAGCGTCAGGCCATCGCCCGTTCTTTCGCGCAGGCTTTGCAGTCTTCCATTAACGACGATCCGGCGCATTAAGGATAACAGCAACAGTATATGGTGACTCTACGTCAGCCCTACCGAGAAAAAGTCTCCCAGATGGTCAGCTGGGGGCACTGGTTCGCCCTGTTCAACATGTTGTTGGCCATGGTGCTCGGCAGCCGCTATCTTTTTGTCGCCGACTGGCCGACGACGCTTGCCGGACGGCTTTTTTCGTACGTCAGTCTCGTCGGACACTTCAGCTTCCTGGTGTTTACCAGCTATGTGCTGATCCTCTTCCCGTTGACCTTTATCGTGGTCTCGCAGCGCCTGATGCGCTTCCTGTCGGTGATCCTTGCCACCGCCGGGATGACGCTGCTGCTGATAGATAGCGAGGTCTTCACCCGCTTCCATCTTCACTTAAACCCGGTCGTCTGGGAGCTGGTCATCAACCCTGACCAGAATGAGATGGCGCGCGACTGGCAGCTGATGTTTATCAGCGTCCCGGTCATCTTTTTGATTGAAATGCTCTTCGCCACCTGGAGCTGGCAGAAACTGCGCAGCCTGACGCGCCGCCGTCATTACGCCCGCCCGGTCGCCTGGTTCTTCTTTCTGTCGTTTATCAGCAGCCACCTGGTCTATATCTGGGCGGATGCCAACTTCTATCGCCCGATCACGATGCAGCGGGCGAATCTGCCGCTCTCTTATCCGATGACCGCCCGCCGTTTCCTCGAGAAACATGGCCTGCTCGACGCCCAGGATTATCAGCGTCGTCTGGTGGAGCAAGGGGCGCCGGAGGCGGTATCGGTCCAGTATCCGCTCAGCAACCTGCGCTACCGTGATCTCGGCGCGGGCTACAACGTGCTGCTGATCACCGTCGACAACCTGAACTATTCGCGGTTTGAAAAGACCATGCCGGCGCTGGCGGCGTTCGCCAAAGAGAACGTCAATTTTACCCAGCATATGAGTTCGGGTAATACCGCCGACAGCGGCCTGTTTGGCCTGTTCTACGGTATTTCACCAGGCTATATGGACGGTGTCCTCTCGGCGCGTATTCCCGCCGCGTTGATCACCGCCCTCAACCAGCAGGGCTACCAGCTGGGCCTGTTCTCCTCCGATGGGTTTAGCAGCCCGCTCTATCGCCAGGCGCTGCTCTCCGACTTCTCGCTACCGAGCGCGAAGACTCAGAGCGACGAGCAGACGGCCAATCAGTGGATCGGCTGGCTGGACCGTTACGCGCAGGATGAGAATCGCTGGTTCTCGTGGATCTCGCTCAACGGTACGACCCTCGACGACACGCAGCAACAGGGCTTTGTCCGCCGTTACAGCAAGGCGGCAGGTGATGTTGATGCCCAGATTGATCGGGTGCTGACCGCGCTACGCGCAGCCGGCAAGCTCGACAACACGGTGGTGATTATCACTGGCGGCCACGGCAAGCCGCTTAACGTCAAACACGACTCGTTCGACTGGTCGCGCGAGCAGTTGCAGGTGCCGCTGGTAATTCACTGGCCGGGCACGCCGGCGCAGGAAATTGCCACGCTGACCGATAACAAAGATGTGATGACCACGCTGATGCAGCGCCTGCTCCACGTTTCGACGCCAGCCAATGAGTACTCGCAGGGCGAAGATCTGTTTAGCGCCGCACGACGTCGGAACTGGGTCACCGCGGCCAACGGCGATACGCTGGCCATTACCACCCCGACCATCACCGTGGTCCTCAACCATAACGGCACCTATACCACCTGGAGCCGCGACGGCGAGAAAATTAAAGATCAGAAACCGCAGCTCAGCCTGTTGCTGCAGGTCCTGACTGACGAAAAACGCTTTATCGCTAACTGATTGATTAATTATGAATCAATCGCGCGCGACCCGCTTGCATTCGCTCGGGGAACGGGTAATATTGTTCCCCACGCGTCGGCACGTAGCGCAGCCTGGTAGCGCACCGTCATGGGGTGTCGGGGGTCGGAGGTTCAAATCCTCTCGTGCCGACCAAATCATTCACCGGTAAGTTTTGTTAACGACCGGTAACCCTACAGAAACCCGCACTCTCTCCGAGTTTGCGGGTTTTTTGTTGCCTGTTTTCCGTCGAATTTAAACGGGATCTTCAGGCATATTCCCCCTGGCATGTCGAATGACCAATGCCTGAACTTGTCCTGCTCCCCGTGGATTAATACACGACGATATTAGCGATCCGGCTGGGCTACCGTACTTATGCAGCCTTAAGCCGCACCTTTAAGCGCATCGCCGGAAAAGCGCCGGGTGCTGCACGGCCAGTGGCGGGAAGAAGGGGTTTAGCGCTGTCCCAGTTCACGGGTACGCCTGACCGCCGCCAGTACGCTGCGCTGAAGGCCTGCGGCAAAGTCACTGTTGTTCAGCTCATACAGAGCGTGGATCCCGACTCCCGCCGGTGAATTATTGATATCCAGAAGCTGACGCGGATGCTTCTGGCTTTGGCGCAGCATCTCGACCGCGCCGAGGAGGTTCTCCAGCACCATCTCCGTCGCCTGAGGCCGCGACAGCCCCGCCAGTACGCCGGCATCGGTAAGCGACTCAATAAAGTAGTAAATATAGTTAGGCCCCGCGACGCCAAAACCGGTAAAGACATCGATCAACCGCTCTGGCAAATACAGCACTTTGCCAAAACCGCGCAGAAACGGCTCGATCTCAGCCGCGCTGGCGTGGGCGTTTAAGGTTACGCCGCTATAGCCAAATCCGGTATCGGTCAGGGTATTGGGGATCGTCCTGGCAATCGGCGTTGTCTCACCAAACAGGGAGGCCAGCTTTTCCAGGGTCACTCCCGCGATCAGAGAAACCACCGTCGTCGAGCCGTTTAGCTGGGCGCGCACGCGGCTCGCCACCGCCGCCAGATCGTCCTGCGGACGGATCCCCAGCACCAGCAAAGAGGCCTCCCTTAAGCCACCGTCGCCCGACAACCGATAGCGGGAGTGCAAAGCCTCGATTCGCGCGCTGTCGATATCCTCCAGCGAGATCGCGTCCGCCCGCAGCGTACCGTTGCTTAATGACGCGCGAATAATCGCCTCCGTCATCTGTCCGGCACCAATAAAATGGACCTTTGCCATAGTTTTACTCCTTATTCAAAACGCTATTCGTCGTGACCAACACCGAAGCGCCGGCCTTGTCGCGCCGGGTCGGCAACGCGAATCCCCGTTCCGTCAGTGGGATAAATCCGTCCGTCAACGTCGCCGTCAACCGTGGTGAGCTTTTGCCCGCTCAGTGCCTGCATCGCCGCTTCTGGCTGATTAATAAACTGGTTGCGTGGCCCCCACTTAAGGTTGCCATTCCGCCTCATGCGACTCTGACTGATAAAAACGCAGCCGACAGGCGGCATCACCGCGAGCCAGCGCGGTCTGCACCTCTAAACGCAGCCCCGGAAACGCGTCGGTTAACGCATGATCGCCTTCCATGCAGATATCGCATAGCGTCTCAATTTCGCTGGCGCCCCGCCCCTGCTGCCGCCAGCAGTTAACGTAAGGACAGTAGTGAAACAGGACGATAAATTCAGCCCGGCTGGCGCTAACGGGCTCCATCTCATAAACCTGAGATTCCAGACCGCGGGTAAACAGCCCGGCAAACTCCTGCAAATCCTGGCGATCGCGCATTTGCGCACGCAGCTTATGCCCGATATCGCGGCCATAGTGACGTATGGCTTCACGCGCAAAATCATCCGCGATATGACGTTGTCGGCTTTCGTCCAACAGGTAACCGATGGTAGCCGCGCGTTTTTCAGTAATGGCGCGCAGCGCCAGGGTCACCTCATCGTTTAAGGTGGCGGCGTTATGCGCCGGCTCCGAGCTTATTTGCGTCATGCGTTTATTCCCAGTCGGTATTCACTTTCACGTCGCTGGCGCCCGGCAGGGCATACACATCTTCGGCGTACCATTTCCGTGAGAGCTCAGCGAGCGTGCCGTCTTTTTTCAGGGCAACCAACTGCGCATCAATCGCTTTGATCAACTGCGGGTCGGTATTTTTTTTATACAAATAGACGTTAGGAAACAGGCCGACGGAATCCGAAGCTTTCAGATTGAGATTTAGCGCCTTATTTAACGCCAGTAGCGCACCAATGGGATAAATCGCCGCATCGTATTCCCCGGAAGCGACCGCTTTAAAGATATCGGCGGCGGACTGCTCGCCGTTGGGCTGCAGGTTAATTTGTTGGCCTGGATGTTTTTTGTTGTAGTTTTCAATCACCGTATAACGGGCGTCGGAGGTATGAATCGGCACCAGCTTTTTCTTACCGCTGGCGAGATCGCCAAGGTTATGAATATCGTTCTCATCGTTACGTACAATCAGGCGTAAATCGCTGATCCCGGTCGGCTCGCCGGAGTGGTCATATTTTTCCGCCCGCTCTTTGGTGAGATAAAAGTGATCCGCCGCAAGGGTATACGCGCCGGTCGACAGGCCGACGATCATCGCGTCGCGCGAGACCGCATTAAAATGAAACGTATAGTCGGTTAACCGCTGGTCCAGCACCTTTAATAGATCGCCATCGTAGCCGGTAATATTGTTGTTATCGTCCACAAAGCTAAAGGGAAAACCGTTAGCGTTAACGACAACCTCAATCGTCTTCGCGTGCGGACTTTTTTCAACCGCCTGTGCGGCGTTAATTCCCATTGCCAACGTCAGCGCACTCACCAGTAAAATTTTATTTTTCAAAATACCTTCCCCAAAATGATAACCGTGGAACACTCTTTTGTACGTTTCCTTGCCAGCGGGCGCGCAGAAACCGTTCTACACTGCGCAATGCTCTGGCAATTGCCAGGCACAGCACGATATAAATCACCAGCACGACGCAATAGGCTTCGACAAAATGAAACCCGCGCGCGGCGGCGATATTGGCTTTCGCCATCAGATCAATAACGGTGATGGTGTAAACCAGCGAGGTGTCTTTAATCAGATCGATCAGCACGCTGGTGAAGTTCGGCAGTGCGGATACTGCCGCCTGCGGAAAAATAATGCGTCGGAACTGCGTGAACCCGCTTAGCCCAATTGACCATGCGGCCTCGCGCTGCCCCTTATCAACCGCGTTCCAGCCTGCGCGAAAGGTTTCGGCGAAATACGCGCTGAAAATCAGCGATAGCGCGGTGACCGCCGCCACCAGTGGCGAGAGTTTATAGTGGTACATATTATCCTGCGGGCCGCCAAACAGCCCGGCGGCTATCCACGGCCAGACGTAAAAAAAGAAATACAGCATCACCAGTACCGGGACCGAACGGCTAAAGGAGAGAAATACCTTCGCCCCCCATTGAACCCCGGGAACCTGACGAATAATCACCCACGCCAGCGCCGCGCCCAGCAGAGTGGAAAAGAGTAAGGACAATAACGTTATCACCAGGGTAACCGGCAGCGCGCTTAAAATAAACGTAAAATTGTCCCGAATGAACGCCAGGCTAAACATGTTAATCTATCACTCCAGCAGGAACTGATACTTCTTTTCAATACGAGTGGTAAAATAGAGAATAATACTATTCAGCACCCAGTAAACGATAATAACACTAATAAACGCCGCAACCTGTTTAGCCCCATAGCTATTTTGCGAAATCTTTTGTGCACGGCCAAAAATATCTACAATACCAATAATATTGACCAGTGAGGTCATCTTCACGAGGTTAATTAAAAGATTACCAAAAACGGGAATGGCAATAATGAGCCCCTGGGGAAAAATAATCCGCAGCATTCCCTTATGCCAGGGAATATTGAGGCTGATGATGGCCTCTTTCTGGCCGGTATCCACCGCACGCCACGCGGAGCGCATCATTTCTGCAAAATAGGGACTGATGCTGACCGAAATAGACAACACCGCAAAGGTGGTATCGCTAATCCATAGCGGCGGCAGCGCCAGCGCAGTCAAAATTAATTTTCCGCCGAAGAAAAACAGCAGGATCAGCAGCGCCAGGGGGGCGCCACGCAGAATGTCGGTATACCCGTTTGCCACCGCGCTGAGCGGCTTAAAGCGACTAAACTGCAGCAGCACAATCAGCAGCGCGATCGTCAAACCAAGCAGCAGCGATGCCAGCGTTATCCCGAGGGTCACGGGTAAATTTTCCAGCAGTTTCGGCAATATTCCGGCGATATCCTGCCAGTTAAAGAGCGGGTTATTGTTCATCATTAGCCTCAGGCATGATAGTGCAGTTGCGCCAGAAACGCCCGGGTTCGCCCCTGCTGTGCTGCGCCAAATATCTGTTCCGCCGGGCCCTGCTCAACGATTTCGCCGTTTTCCATAAATACCACCCGGGAAGCGACCTGGCGGGCGAACGCCATTTCATGGGTCACGATAATCATCGTCTGACCCGCAGCGGCAATCGTCTGAATAAGCTCCAGCACTTCACCAACTTTTTCCGGATCCAGCGCGGAAGTCGGCTCATCCAGCAGCAGAACGGCGGGGTTAATTGCCAGCGCCCGCGCAATCCCGATACGCTGCTTTTGGCCGCCGGAGAGACTGTGCGGATAGCTGTCTTTTTTATGCAATAACCCCACCTGCTTTAAGAGTTGTTCAGCAATATCCTGCGCCTCCTGACGCGGGCGCTTTTGAGCGTAAATCAGGCCTTCGGTAATATTCTGCAGTGCGGTCAGATTATGAAAGAGATTCCACGATTGAAAAACCATGGCGGTTTTCGCCCGTAGCTTTTCAATCTCCTTTTTGCCCGCTTTTGCGCAATCCAGCGCCACATCATCTATTCTTATTTGCCCGCTATCGGCAGGCTCCAGGAAATTAAGCGTACGTAATAGCGTGGTTTTCCCTGAGCCGCTGGGGCCAATAATGCAAATAATCTCGCCGGAATGAATACTGAGCGAGACCTCTTTTAGCACTCTTTCACCGGAGAAGCTTTTACTGATCTTATTAATAGTTATCATAATTAAATATTCGTGGATAATTTTTATTTGCCGCACGCCGGCGTTTATTGCTGCCTAAAAACTATATTGCTGCAGTTCAGATGATAGCAAACAAGAAAATCATCTATCGAAAGTTAAAAAATAACTTTTTATATATTTGTTATGACAATGAGGCTGAATTGTAATTTAACTTTCTTAACAAAACTGGATGGCGATACTTGACAATAATTATTCAAATTTACTGAACAATGAGAGCAAATTGTTTCGATTTTAATCATCCGGCCGTCAGCCTATCATTTATCACATCGGGGCAACAACGCTCCAACACTGACAAAACACTTAAGGAATACGACCATGAAATCCATCAAAACTTTCGTTGCAGTTGCCGCACTCTCTATGATCTCTTTCGGTACTTTTGCTCAGAGCATCAGCGCCAGCGCTTCCACCCTGGACCGCGCAGAAGCCAAAATTGCCGCGCAGGCCGCAGAGCAAGGCGCGTCTTACAAAATCACCAGCGCTCAATTCAATAACCGCGTACATATGACCGCTGAGCTGACGAAATAAAATCGCCACATTGCCGGGCCGCCGGAAGAAACAGGCGACAGCGACAACACGATGAAATAAGGAACAGAATATGAAAAATATCGGCGTAGTCACCGCACTGCTGTTGGCCGCTACACTTTCGTCCGGCGTGATGGCCGCAGAGAAGAGCCAGACACATCCGGAGGCGGGTTCAAATATCGATACATCGATGCATCAGAATCATATTGATGTCAGCCATGCCTTTGATAAAGAGAGCCTGACCGCAGGCAATCTTCAGTAAGACACTGCATAAGGCGCGCGTGGAAATATCCGCTGCGCGCTTTTTTTCTGCCCGTTTGACCATGGATTATCCGCCATAACCTCCGCTTTTGCCGTATCGATATACTACGCTTCTACACCTCGTTGCTTCCTGACAGCACATTTTGCAGATAACACTGCTTTCATCATGCGTACCGGACAGGCATTGAAAGCAGAAGTTGTCTGTTTTACTCAATAGCGTCCGCAGGGTTTTCTGCCAGGGCTTTTATCCACTTTTTCCCCTCTGTTATAGAGTACGACTATCCAGATGGTAAATTACGTCGTAGCATCTATCATTCGACTGTATGACTCATAAGCAGGAGCGGATGACATGAGAGTTAATGGACTTACCAAAGGATTTTTCATCCTTATCGTCTTTATTGTAACCCTGGCCTTTTTTGATGTTCTCTCACCCTATTATTCCGCCATCCTCTGGGCCGCGATCCTTGCGGTGATTTTTAATCCGGTCAAAAACAAGATTCGCACTCGCCTCGGCGAGCGCAATGGCCTCGCGGCGCTGCTGACCATCGTCATCATCTGCCTTATCGTTTTTACGCCGCTGGCGATCATCCTCTCGTCGCTGGCCTACGAGCTGAACGTGGTGTATAGCAAACTTCAGCATAACGACACTCAGTTCCCGACGGTGGTCGCCAGTCTGTTTGCTCACCTCCCCGGCTGGGCCAGAGGTTTCCTTGCCGAGCACAACCTCGATAGCGCGCAGCAGATCCAGCAGCAGCTCTCCGATGTTGCGCTGAAAAGCGGCCAGTATCTGGCCGGCAGCGCGTTTCTGATTGGTAAAGGCACCTTTGGCTTTACCGTCAGCTTCGGCATTATGCTGTACCTGCTGTTCTTCCTGCTGAAGGATGGGCCTTACCTGGTGCTGTTGACTCTCGAATCTCTGCCGTTATCGAGCTATGTGAAGCAGCACCTGTTCGCTAAATTCGCCGCGGTCGCCCGCGCCACGGTAAAAGGCACCGTGGCCGTAGCGCTGGCGCAGGGGGCGCTGGGCGGCTTTGCCTTCTGGGTTGCCGGTCTGGACGGCAGCATTCTGTGGGGTGCGCTGATGGCGTTCCTGTCGCTTATCCCGGCGGTAGGCTCGGCCATTATCTGGGTGCCGGCGGCGATTTACCTCTTCGCCACCGGGCAGCTGTGGCAGGGCGCCTTTATCGTTGGCTTCTTTGTGATTGTGATTGGCCTGGTGGATAACATTCTGCGTCCGCTGCTGGTGGGCAAGGATACCAAAATGCCGGACTACCTGATCCTTATCGCGACGCTGGGCGGCATGGAGATCTACGGCATCAACGGATTCGTTATCGGGCCGCTGATTGCCGCCTTGTTTATCGCTTGCTGGAACCTGCTGTCGGGACGAGAGCATGCTGGCAACACTGATGAATTAGATGAAGAATTCATTGAGGAAGCGAAAAATAGCCGCAACGAATAAGCTTCATGGGCCGCCGTGGCGCAAGGTGCGACATGGCATCACGCCAGTACATAACACCATTCATTTTGAAAAAATTAGTAAATAAAACTTAACATTCAGCAAAGCAATGATAGGCTGTATCAGTCAGGAACGAAAATAAAGGATGATCAACCGTGAAAAAAATCACTACGCTAGCCGTTTCTCTGCTGACCGCCGCCTGCATGTCCGCTGGCGCCCAGGCCGCAGACCAGCCGCTGGAAAAAGTCGCGCCGTTCCCGAAAGCGGAAAAAGGCATGAAGCGTCAGGTTATTCAGCTGCCGCAGCAGCAGGATGAGTCAGCGCTGAAGGTTGAGCTGATAATCGGCCAGACGCTGGAAGTTGACTGCAACCACCATCGTTTAGGCGGGAAGCTGGAAAGCAAAACCCTGGAAGGCTGGGGCTATGACTACTATATCTTTGATAAGCTGAGCGGCCCGGTCTCTACCATGATGGCCTGCCCGGATGGCAAGAAAGAGAAGAAATTTGTCACTGCCGGTCTCGGCGATGATGCCATGCTGCGCTACAACAGCAAGCTGCCGATTGTCGTGTACGCGCCGAGCAATGTCGATGTGAAATATCGCATCTGGCGCGCCGACGAAACCATCGGTAACGCCGTCGTCCGCTAAGTCGACCCATCAAACCGACAAAAAAAACGGCAGCCCGCAGGCTGCCGTTTTTGTCAGAGCGTTTGTCAGAGCGCGATATCCGCCATCGGCTTACCACCGCTCAGCGGCTTCAGCTCCGCCTGCGGGGCTTCATCCGCCACCGCGGCCGGCTCATATTTCAGCTCCAGCACTTCACTGGTCCACGCCAGCGCTTTCTCAATCTCCGCCGGGTTGCCATCAAGGCGAATACCGTAGGTCGGGATGATGGCCTTCAGCCTGGCCTGCCATTCCGGCGAATTGACTTTGTCTTTAAACACTTTTTCCATTAGCTGCAGCATGATAGGCGCCGCGGTGGAGGCGCCTGGCGATGCGCCGAGCAGCGCCGCGACAGTGCCTTCGTCATCGCTCACCACTTCAGTACCGAGGCGCAGTACCCCGCCCTTCTTCGCATCGCGCTTGATAATTTGCACGCGCTGACCGGCCTGCCACAACCGCCAGTCCTCTTTCCGCGCTTCCGGATAGTACTCGCACAGCGCCGCCAGGCGATCTTTATCTTTCTGCATCACCTGGCTAATCAGGTATTTCACCAGATCGAAGTTGTCCAGACCGACGTTGAGCATCGGCAGAATATTCGAGGTATTCGTCGAGGCCAGCAGATCCCACAATGAACCGTTCTTCAGGAAGCGGGTCGAGAAGGTGGCGAACGGCCCGAACAGCACCACGCGTTTACCGTCGATAATACGGGTATCAATGTGCGGCACCGACATCGGCGGCGCGCCCACTTCGGCCTGGCCGTAAACCTTCGCCAGATGGTGGTTCACCACCTCCGGATTTTCGCAGACCAGGAACTGGCCGCCGACCGGGAAGCCCGCATACTCTTTGGCCTGTGGAATGCCGGTTTCCTGCAGCAGCGTCAACGCCGCGCCGCCGGCGCCGATAAAGATGAATTTCGCTTTAATGACCCGCTTCTGACGACGGTTGTCGGCATCCGCGAGAGTGACCGTCCAGCTCTTGTCGGCGTTGCGCTTGAAGCGACGCACCACGGTACCCAGCTGCAGGGAGAAATTATCATGCTTTTGCAGGCCGGCGATCAGCTGGCGGGTAATTTCGCCATAGTTGACGTCGGTTCCCACTTCAGTACGGGTGGCGGCCACCTTTTGCTGCGGATCGCGGCCTTCCATTACCAGCGGCGCCCAGGCTTTGATCTGCTGATGGTCTTCAGAATAGCGAATACCGCGGAACAGTTCGCTCTGCTGCAGCGCCGCATAGCGCGCGCGCAGGAAGTTGACGTTATCTTCGCCCCACACAAAGCTCATGTGCGGCACGCTGTTAATGAAAGATTTTGGTTTGTTCAGGACGCCGCGCGTCACCTGATGCGCCCAGAACTGACGCGAGATATGGAAGGCTTCGTTGATGTCGACCGCTTTGTCGATATTGATGCCGTTGGCGGTCTGCGGCGTGTAGTTCAGCTCCATTAGCGCCGCGTGGCCGGTACCCGCATTGTTCCACCCGTTTGAGCTCTCTTCCGCCACGCTGGACATCTGCTCAACCATGGTAATAGACCAGTCTGGCTCAAGCTCCTGCAGCCAGGTTCCCAGTGTGGCGCTCATAATGCCGCCGCCAATCAACAATACATCCGTCTCTTGCTCATGGCGGGTGTTGGTCCGAGTGCTGTTGGGACCAACCGCCTGTGAGCGTGGTACGGCCATCTTTTTATTCATCGGATTTGAGCCTTACTTTACTCGCTGTTTTTATTTAGCGCAGGTGATACGATTCTCACCACTCACGTTACCACCGAAGCTCAAAAATTTAAATATTGTTTAAATTTTAAGTTCTGTTTTGAGATCCGTTATAAAAATGTTTAATAAATGTATACACCAAATCACTTTTTGTACTGGTAGCCTTGGGGATTCCGCGCTATCATCCTCGGTTTTGTGACAGACCGCACGGAAGCAGGGCCTGCCACCGCTCCCTCTTTTTTATAAGCTGCGAACTTTTTTTATGCCCCCAGTTTCTGACCCCGCCGCTTCCGGCAATCTGCGCCCCATCCTCCGCTCCCCGTCGTTACTGACGCGCGAAGTGCTGGCCGGCGTGCTTTCCGCCCTGGCGTTAATCCCTGAAGTTATTTCGTTTTCGGTCATTGCCGGTGTTGACCCGCAGGTCAGCCTGGTTGCCTCGGTGGTGCTTTGCCTGGCGATGTCGGTCCTCGGCGGGCGCCCGGCAATGGTGACGGCTGCTGCCGGGTCGGTGGCGCTGGTCATTGGCCCAATGGTGCATCAGTACGGCGTGGGCTACATTCTGCCGGCGGTCATTCTGGCGGGTATGATTCAAATTTTGTTTGGTCTGTGCGGCATGGCGCGCCTGATGCGTTTTATTCCCCCGGCAGTGATGACCGGGTTCGTCAATGCCCTCGGGATCCTGATTTTCTTTGCTCAGGTACCGCACTTCTGGAGTCGCCAGCCGCTGATCGTCGGCCTGTTCGTCCTGACGCTGCTTATCGTCCTCTGGGCGCCGCGCTTCATTAAGGCCGTCCCGGCGCCACTGATCGCCATTGTCGCGCTCACTCTCTATACCGTCACCACTGGCCAGCAGTTGCCCACCGTCGGCGATGAAGGCTCGATGAGCGGCGGCCTGCCGGGATTCACTGCCCTGACCGTCCCCCTGAACCTGGCGACACTGCAGATTATCTGGCCGTGCGCCCTCAGTATCGCCTTTGTCGGTCTGATGGAGTCCCTGCTGACGGCTAAGCTGGTGGACGATCTCACCCATACCCCGTCGAACAAATCGCGGGAAAGCGCCGGGCTGGGTATCGCTAATATCCTTGCCGGCTGTTATGGCGGTATCGCCGGCTGCGCGATGATCGGCCAGACCATCGTTAACGTGGAGATGGGCAGAGCCCGCAGCCGTCTCTCAACGGTGATCGCCGGTCTGGTGCTGCTCCTGCTGGTGACAGCGCTCAGCCAGGTGATGGCGCAGATCCCGATGGCGGTGCTGGCAGGGGTGATGGTGATTGTGGCGGTGAAAACCTTTAGCTGGCATAGTATTCGCCCGGGCGAACTGGTGCGTAATCCGTGGCCAGAAACGCTGGTGATGCTGGTGACCGTCGCCGCAACGGTGGGAACCAGCAATCTGGCGATCGGCGTGCTGGCGGGGATCGTCGCCATGGCGCTCATCCCCCGCCGCCTGCGCACGAAGGCGCAGGCTACATCAGAAACAGCGTCGCCAGACCAAGGAAAATAAAGAAGCCGCCGGTGTCGGTGATAGCGGTGATCATCACGCTGGAGCCGACCGCCGGGTCGCGCCCCAGCTTCACCATAACCATCGGGATTATCACGCCCATCATCGCCGCCATCAGCAGGTTGAGCATCATGGCCAGCGTCATCACCCCACCGAGCTGCGGATCGTCATACAGCCACCAGGTAATGGCCCCCATAATCCCGCCCCATACCAGGCCGTTAATCAGGGCGACCCCCATTTCACGCAGGATCAGGAAGGTAAAGCTGCCGGGCTGGATCTGCTGTAGCGCCATCGCCCGGACGATCATGGTGATCGTCTGGTTGCCGGTATTGCCGCCGATCCCGGCGACGATCGGCATCAGCGAGGCCAGCGCCACCAGCTGTGAAATGGTGTGTTCGAAGCCGTCGATGACCCTGGAAGCGATAAACGCCGTACACAGGTTGACCGCCAGCCACGCCCAGCGCGTTTTCACCGCCTTGCTGACCGGGGCGAAGACATCCTCTTCATCGCTCAGGCCCCCCATCCGGCGCAGATCGTTATCGGTTTCTTCATAGACCACATCGACGATCTCATCGATGGTCAGTCGCCCGATCAGCTTACCATCGGCATCAATGACGGCGGCGCTGAGCAAGTCATCACGTTCGAAGGTGCGCGCCACCTTCTCCGCCTCTTCGTGCGGCTGAAAGGTGACCGGATCGCCCTCCATCACCTCCCCTACCCGCTTCTGCGCATCGTTGAGCAGAATGGTCTGCAGCTCCAGCTCGCCGAGCAGCAGCTTGTTACGGGTGGTGACGAACAGCTTATCGGTGTTTTCCGGCATTTTACCCAGACGCCGCAGATAGCGCTGCACCGCTGCCAGCGTGGCCTCCGGTCGCACCGTAATGACCTCAAACTCCATGATCGACCCGACGCTGTTGTCGGCGTAGCGCATAATCTGGCGAATACGGGCACGCTTTTCGGCAGGCAGGGTCGCCAGCAGCCGTCCGGTCAGGTTGCGCGGCAGATGCTGCAGCAGGTAAACCTGTTCATCGATATCCAGCGGCTGCATCGCCTGCAGCAGCTCGGGGTCGCTCATCTTGTCGATCAGGTCGCCCCAGACGTTTTCTGAGGCTTCCAGCAGCACTTCGCCACGTTTATCGTCAGGCACCAGGCACCACAGCGCGGTGCGGGCGTCATAGGGGAGCGCTTCCAGCGCATCGGCGAGATCCGGCGGCGGCAGATGCGAGACCAGGATCTCGACTTCCGCCAGGTCATCGGCCAGCGTGCCTTCATCATAGCGTTCGGCCAGCGTCAGTTTGCCCAGCAGCGCGGAGGTCACTGCTTTATCGGTGCTCAAGAGCCAAATCAGACGGGCGCGCTCTTCGTCACGTAAGCGGGCGCTTTTTTTATGCAAAACGGACATCGATCGGGCAATCCTTTTGAGAATAGTGAGCCGGCCTGCGGGCCGGAAGCCTTAAGCATAGCGCGAGGAGGGGGAAATAATAACCGCCAGCAATGTAGTCGCTGAAAATTTCAGCGGCGCGGCACCCGGCTTTTCCCCCGGGCTCGCGGCGAGCATCAGGCCGTACGGGCCACCGCATCGCGGGAAGCCTGCGCCCGCTCCTCCCCGGTGAGCTCGGACAGCTGGCCGGCACGCATCTCCAGCAGGCGATCGGCGTGCTGGAAATAGTGATCGTCATGGCTGATGGCGAACACGGTTTTCCCCATCTGCTGCATCAGCGGCAGCAGCACCTGATAGAACTCGCGGCGGAAATGCGGATCCTGATCCGCCGCCCATTCATCCAGCAGAATGATGTCCCGGGACTCGGCCAGCGCCAGCAGGAGCGCCACGCGCTTCTTCTGCCCTTTCGACAGCCGGAGGTCGGCGATTTTCCCGTTCTCCAGCTGCAGCTTGTGGGCCATTTGCAGGCGCTCCAGCCACGTTGCCACCAGCGCCGGATCGGCCTCCTCTCCCTGCGGCCCGAGCAGGCGGTCAAACAGCCAGACGTCGGTAAACACCGCGGAGAACAGTTTGCGATACTCCTCCGGTTTATCCGCCGCCAGCGGCTGGCCGTCCACGAGGATCTGACCGGAAACCGGCTGATACAGGCCGGTCAGGAGCATCGCCAGGGTTGACTTGCCGCTGCCGTTGCCGCCGATCAGAAACACCAGCTCGCCGCGTTTCAGCGTCAGGTTAAGCGGCCCTACCGCAAAGCGCTGGTCCGGATAATGGAAAGTGACATCGCGCAACTCCAGCGTCTGCCAGTCAGGATGCGCCTGCGGCCGGGGAAATTCGGCTTGATATGGGGCGAGAGAGAACTGGCGCAGCTTGTTAAACGCCACCTGGGCGCTGAGCAAGGTGGGCAGCGCGCCGACGGCGGAGAGCAGCGGCGTGCGCAGAAACAGCAGCGTCAGGGAATAGGTCGCCGCCACGGCGGTATCGGCCCAGCCGAGGCTGTTGGCCATCCAGAACACCAGCCCGATGGCGCCAAGCATCATAATATTCGACCAGTTAACCGCGCTGAGATGGAAGGTATCGGCGCGAACGATATGGTGCCGATACTCCCGGGCGTCCGGGAGGTAGAGCTGATTAAACACATACTCCGCGCGTTCGCGATTGAGGG
The DNA here is from genome assembly GCF_002837615.1 of Klebsiella sp. X1-16S-Nf21. NCBI lineage: Bacteria > Pseudomonadati > Pseudomonadota > Gammaproteobacteria > Enterobacterales > Enterobacteriaceae > Klebsiella > Klebsiella sp. X1-16S-Nf21. Next base: position 10,584 of record NZ_PJDK01000073.1, on the reverse strand, counting down.
TCAGCTCTTTGCGCCCCTCCAGCACCGTCTGGTAGTCGTGATACAGCTTATCTTCCGTTTCGCGCAGGCTGGCCATATGTTTGTACACCCGCGACACCAGCACAAAACCGCCCCAGATGGTGAGCGCCATCCACAGCGCCGTCACCAGCATCATTTTGCCTGACAGCCAGGCCAGATAGGCGGCAGAGCCGAAGGTCAGAATGATCCCCTGCACCAGCTCCGGCAGGCGCACAAAGGCGATGGTGATGTTACGGATATCGCTGGTCAGCCCGGCAAGCAGCGACGCGCTGCCGATCTTCTCCACCTGTTCAATCTGAGTATCGAGGATGCGTTTAACAAATTCGCCGCGCAGGCGATAAACAAAATGGTGGCCGAGGGTGGTCAGCGCCAGCTGGGAGCCCAGCGTCACCGCCATCAGCAGCCCCAGCAGGCCAAGAAACTCCGGCAGGACCCGCAGCGAGGTATCGACAGCGGTAATCAGGCGCAGGTTAATGAAGGCGATTAAGCCGATACCCAGCGCGGCGCTGAGCAGACTGAGGGCAATCACGCCGAGAAACGGCCAGCGATACTGACGCCAGACGAGAGAGAGAAGTTCCATAACAGGCTATCCGGAAAAGCAAAACAGCCAGCAGTTTAAACGGCTCGCCGATGACATCAAGAATAATTCTTATTTTAATACTGGCGACTGCCCGCCTGCCGAAAAGTGAGGTTGTAACGACAGTCGCCCGTTTCGGGGTGATGCCCGGCTTTCAGCGGCTGAATACCATGATAAAACAGACGCGACTCGCCGCCCCAGACCACCACATCGCCATGCTCCAGCAGCAGCCGTTGTAGCGGGTCGCTGCGTTGCAACCCGCCAAACTGAAAGATGGCCGGCAGACCCAGCGAGACCGAGACGATCGGCGCCCGCAGATCCTGTTCATCTTTATCCTGATGCAACGACAGTTTTGCGCCCGGCTGATAGCGGTTAATCAGACAGGCGTCGGGGGAAAAGTTCGGATAGCCGCCGGCCGCGGCTGCCGCCAGCGCCAGTTCGCGGAATACGGCAGGCATCGGCGGCCAGGTTTGATCGGTTAACGGGTCGACCGGGTCGTACAGGTAGCCGTGGCGATCGGTGGTCCAGCCCAGCGCGCCGCAGTTGGTCATGGCGACCGACATGGTGTATCCGCCCGGCGTGACCATCTGGCGAAATGGCGACTGGCGGGCGACATCGGCAATCGCCTGCAGCAGCGCCGGGGCGCGCTCGCGGGCGAAGCGTCGGAGCACCACCGCACCGGGTGCCAGCGGCTCCTGCCACGGTGGCGTATCGCTAAACAGATCGAGCATTATTCCTCCTCGTATTGGGCCTCGCGCGCCAGCAGCTGCGCTTTCCGCGCCGTTCCCCAGCGATAACCGGACAGCGCGCCGCCCTCCCGTACCACCCGATGGCAGGGAACGATCACCGCCAGCGAATTCGCCGCGCAGGCGCCAGCCACCGCTCTTGCTGCTCGTGGCAGACCAATATGCTCTGCCACCTGGCGGTAGCTGCGGGTCTCGCCCGCCGGGATCTGCCGCAGCGCCTGCCAGACCTGCAACTGAAAGGCGGTGCCCTGCAGATCCAGCGGCAGCGATACCGGCCGCCGGCTGTCGTCGAGGTGGGCGAAAACCTCGGCCATTTGGCGACGGAACTCAGGGGTGCCCTGGCGCAACTCGGCGTTGGGAAAGCGCTGGCGCAGGTCGTCGAGCAATGCCGTATCGTTATCGCCCGGCAGAACGGCGCAAACGCCACGCTCACTCTGCGCCACCAGACAGCGGCCCAGCGCGCAGTCGCCCGTGGTCCAGGTCACCACGGTGGCGGCGCCGCCACGGCGAAACTGACGGGCGGTCATACCTAATGCCGCATCGGCCTGACGATAATAGCTGCTGCTGTCGGGAAAACCGGCCGCCAGCGCGGCGCGGGTCACCGTGTTCCCCTGCTCCAGCGCTTCCCGCAGACGTCGGGCGCGCCACGCCTGTTGCCACGCTTTGGGGGTCATACCGGTGACGGATTTAAACAAACGGTGGAAATGAAACGGGCTGACCGCCAGCTCACGAGCCAGCGCCTCAAGGGTCAGGGGCGCGTCCTGCTCCAGCAACCGGCAGGCCTGCGCCACTTTGTCGACCCTTTGCTGCTGCGGATCGTCTTTATCCGGCTGGCAGCGTTTGCAAGGGCGGAACCCCGCCGCCACGGCAGCGGCGACGTCGGCAAAAAAGCGCACGTTTTCCCGCCGCGCACGACGCGAGCGGCAGGAAGGGCGGCAGCAGATACCGGTGGTCAGTACCGCAAAGACAAACTGACCATCGACCCGGGTATCACGTTCGCAGACCGCCTGCCAGCGGCGGTCATCGGTATCGGCAACTATCGGTTTCATGACGAGGCTCCTGCTGTAAGTGTATCCTCAGTCTGCGGCGACGCCCGCAGCAAAAAACCCGCAATCTTGCTTTTTAATTTTTCTCGCCGACGAGGAAGGTGCGAAACTGTGGCGACATCCAGGTTTTAAACCCCTCGCCCTCTTTGACGATCATATAGACTGCCAGCCCCTGCTCGCGCACCACCTGCTGCGCTTTTTCCGGCCCGAGCACCATCAGTCCGGTATCCCAGCCATCCGCCTCCAGCGCCGTTGGCGCAATGACGGTCACGGAGACCAGCTTATGGGTTATCGGCTGCCCGGTCTGCGGATCGATGACGTGCGAGATACGTTTGCCGTCGAGTTCATAGTAGTTGCGATAGCTGCCGGAGGTGCTGATGCCGTGACCATTGATGTCGACAATCGCCTGGACGGCGTTTTCCCGGTCAGTCGGTTTCTGGATCGCCACCCGCCAGGGCTTGCCTTCGCCGTTCATCCCGCGGCTCACCAGCGCCCCGCCTACCGACACCAGATAGCGGGAGATCCCCTCCTGCTCCATCAATCGCGCGAGGTGATCGGCAGCATAGCCCTCCCCCACCGTGGAGAGATCGACAAACAGATCGAGGATATCTTTTTGCAGGAATTGCCTGCCGCTCTGATTGATAACCTGCAGATGCTGCAGGCCGGTGCGCGCCTTCGCCGCGGCTATCGCCTGGGCATCCGGGGTGGTGACCGGCTGTTTATCCGGGCCAAAGCCCCACAGATTGACCAGCGGCCCCACGGTAATATCCATCGCGCCGTGCGTTTTGGCGCCAATCCGCAACGACAGCGTCACGATGTCCGCCATCGCTTCGCTCACTGGCCATGGCCGGGTATCCGCCGCGTGGTTGAAACGCATCAGCGCCGAGTCGTTTTTCCAGGTCGAGAGCAGGCGATCGTCGGCGTCCAGCTGGGCCTGAACCTTGGCGCGCAACGCCTCAGCCTTTGCCTCATCCACGCCAATGACGCTGACCCGCCAGAAGGTGCCCATGGTTTTGCCATCCAGCACGGTGGCCGTCGAAGCTGGGGTCGCAGGGGTGGTGGCTGAATCGCAGCCAGAGAGCAGTACGCAGGCGCCCAGCAGTGCGGCGCGAAAGAAAGTCATGTCCATTAGTCGAGGCTCCTCTTACCAGGGCGACAAGAGTATACCAGCGAGGTTAAACCAGACATAAAAAAAGGCGCCAGAGGCGCCTTTTTCTTGTGCAGCTTGCGACTTAGAACTGGTAAACCAGGCCCAGTGCAACCACGTCGTCGGTAGAAACACCGGCGTTACGGGTGAAGCTGTTGTCGTCCAGCAGGTTGATTTTGTAGTCAACATAGGTGGACATGTTTTTGTTGAAGTAGTAGGTCGCGCCAACATCAACATATTTCAGGAGGTCCTGGTCGCCGTAGCCTTCCAGATCCTTACCTTTAGACTGCAGGTAAGCCACGGACGGACGCAGACCGAAGTCGAACTGGTACTGAGCAACCACTTCGAAGTTCTGTGCTTTGTTAGCAAAGCCCAGGGAACCGGCGCGGGTCGCGTTGTAGGTCTGGGTGTACTGAGTGGCCAGGTAGATGTTGTTCGCGTCGTATTTCAGACCACCGGTGTAGGTTTCAGCGTTGTCGCCGTTACCCAGAACCAGGTTGTTCTGATCGTCGGTACGTTTAGAGTGAGAGTACGCGAAACCAGCGCTGATGCCATCAAAGATGTCATAAGTTACAGAAGTACCGTAGCCGTCGCCGTTCTGTTTCTGCGCGCCACGACCGTTGTTGGTCGCGCCTTCGCCGCTGACGCTGCCGTTTTTACCCTGGTACTGCAGAGCAAAGTTCAGGCCGTCAACCAGACCGAAGAAGTCAGAGTTACGGTAGGTTGCAACGCCGTTAGCACGGGACTGCAGGAAGTTGTCAGAACCGTAGGTGTCGCCGCCGAATTCCGGCAGAACGTCGGTCCAGGACGTTACGTCGTATACCACGCCGTAGTTACGACCGTAGTCGAAAGAACCCGCGTCACCAAATTTCAGACCGGCGAATGCCAGACGAGTCCATGCCTGATCGCTGGAGCTTTCAGTGTTGTTCGCCTGAACGTTGTATTCCCACTGGCCGTAACCGGTCAGCTGGTCGTTGATCTGAGTTTCGCCTTTAACGCCTACACGCATGTAGGTCTGGTCGCCGTCTACGCTCTTGTCGTCAGAGAAGTAGTGCAGACCATCGATTTTACCGTACAGGTCTAATTTGTTGCCATCTTTGTTATAAATTTCAGCCGCATTTGCTGCGCCTGCTACCAGCAGAGCCGGTACCAGGAGGGACAGTACTTTAACTTTCATGTTATTAACCCTCTGTTTGTTATATGCCTTTTATTATGCCACTGCTTACTGATTACCCTTCTAATCAGTCGGCTATTTCATTGTGCTGCAAAATGCAGAATAATCCAACAAGAATATGATACTAAAACTTCTAAGATGTTTCAAAATGCCCACAAGATGTTTCAATTTGTAAAAATGGCGGAACTTTTTGCACCACAAAATGGTCTGGGAAATACGCACTAATAATCAAAAAAAATATTTATTGGTTCACAATCAATCACATACACACAAATAACTCTATAGCACTGAATGGTAAAACAAAACTATCATTGGTGACTAAAATAACAGTCGCTATCATCATTAACTTTATTTATTACCGTCATTCAGTTCTGAATGTCTGTTTACCCCTATTTCAACCGGATGCCTCGCATCCGGTTTTTTTTACCCTTCTTTACACAACTTTAATTTATCTGTGCTACGGCAAAAAATTCCCTAACGACTATTAATCAATCAATTAGCCTGTCAATTGCCCTTATTCAGCCAATGTCTTGTTATTTCGTGCGATTCTTCCGCCTGTACTTTGTCAATATCGCGACTGGTCAGCGTTGTTGGCGCGGTTTCATTGGCGCTTCGATTCTAAGATAATTCCTGGAGAGTATCGCGCCGCTGGCACCATTCTGTAGTATGGATTTACGCCATTAGCCTTTATACTGCCTGCAGCATCTGCTTTGTTGCCAGTTACTCTGGCGCTACATCCTGTTTACAAACAATGATGAGTCGTTCAGCCACAAGATGACCCCGAAAAAATTCTCCCTGATCCCCGGCAACATCAGCCGCTTCTTCATTTTGATGGTTATTGTCCTGCTGGCGACGATGGGGGTGATGATTCAAAGTGCCGTCAATGCCTGGCTGAAAGAGAAGAGCTATCAGGTGGTTGATGTCTCCCACGCCTTGCACCAGCGCATTGACACCTGGCGCTATGCCACCTGGCAGATCTACGACAATATCGCCGCGACCTCGGCTAACGCTGCGAGCGGTGGCTTGCAGGAGACGCGTTTAAAACAGGACGTCTACTACCTTGAGAAGCCCCGGCGTAAAACCGAAGCGCTGATTTTTGGCTCCCACGATAGCTCGACCCTCGAGATGACGCAGAAAATGTCCGATTATCTCGATATTTTGTGGGGTGCGGAAACCATCCCATGGTCGATGTACTATCTCAATGGTCTGGACAATAGCCTGATTTTGGTCTCAACCCTGCCGTTGAAGGACCTCTCCTCAAGCTTTAAAGAGTCAACGATCAGTAGCGTCGTGGAATCCCGGCGCGCGGAGATGCTGCTGCAGGCCAATACCCTTGATGAGCGCGAGACCTTCTCGCCGCTGCGCCATCTCGCCTGGCAGAACGCGCACTACTTTACGTTACGCACCACCTTCAACCAGCCTGGACATCTGGCCACGGTGGTCGCTTTCGACCTGCCGATTAACGATCTGATCCCGCCAGGCATGGCGTTGGACAGCTTCCGTATCGAGCCAGACCCGTCGCAAAACATTGCCACCAATCCTGACAAAGAGACGACCGACCATATCGGGATCACCTTTAACGGCATGCAGATCGACATCGCCACCGATATCAGCACTACCGGTATGCAGTTGCTCTGGACGGTACCGCTGAGCAGCATGCTGCTGGCCGCCCTGCAGAATATTCTTCTGCCGCTGCTGCTCAACATTGGCCTGCTGGCGCTAGCGCTGTTTGGTTTTACCACCTTTCGTCACTTTAAAGGACGCAGCAATCCGTCTGGCGCCGGGCTCCCTTCCGCCGCCAACAGCGAACTGCGTCTGCTACGCGCTATAAATGAAGAAATTGTTTCTTTGCTGCCGCTGGGGCTGCTGGTTCACGATCAGGAAGCCAACCGAACCCTTATCAGCAACCCTATTGCCGACCATCTGCTTCCGCACCTGAATCTGCAGAACATCACCAATATGGCGGACCAGCATCAGGGGGTGATTCAGGCCACCGTCAATAATGAGCAGTATGAAATCCGCCAGTATCGCAGCCAGGTAGCCCCGCGCACGCAGATCCTGATTATCCGAGACCAGGACCGCGAAGTGCTGGTCAATAAAAAGCTCAAGCAGGCCCAGCGCTTGTATGAGAAAAACCAGCAGGGGCGGGCGGCCTTTATGCAGCATATTGGCAGCGCCCTGAAGCAGCCCGCGCTGAACCTGGCGGCAGAGGCGGCGGCGCTCGACAGCGCAGAGAACCGGACGCTGGCGCAGCATGCCGATGAGCTGGTCAAACTGATCGATGACATTCAGCTCGCCAATCTGCTGGAAAGCGACACCTGGAAAACCAGCCAGGCGCTGTTCTCGGTTCAGGAACTGATCGATGACGTTGTACCGGAAGTTCTGCCGGCGATGAAGCGCAAGGGTCTGCAGCTGCTGATCAATAACGCGCTCCCTGCCGGTGAGCAGCGCTACGGTGACCGTGAAGCCCTGCGACGCACACTGGTGCTGTTAATCCAGTATTCCATCACCACCACGCCTATCGGCAAGATCACCCTCGACGTTTGCCAGGACGAGTCGGCCAGCGATCGTTTGACCTTCCGCATTCTGGATACTGGCAACGGCGTCTCGGCAAACGAGATCGACAATTTGCACTTCCCGTATCTCAACGAGACCCAGAGCGATCTGTACGGCAAGGCGAACGCCCTCACCTTCTGGCTGTGCGACCGCATGACGCGCAAACTGGGTGGGCAGTTGACCATCAAAGCGCGGGAGTCGCTGGGAACGCGCTATACCCTGCACCTGAAAATGCCGGCCAGCGAAGAGGCGCCAGAGGCGGGCGAACATCTGCTGGATGACGTTATCGTCCTGCTGGATGTGACTTCCAGTGAAGTGCGGCGGATTGTCACCCGCCAGCTGGAGAGCTGGGGGGCGTCCTGCATCACGCCGGACGATCGGGCGACAAGTCAAGCGTTCGATCTGTATTTAACGGATAATCCGTCTAATCTTACTGCTTCGGGCTTGCTTTTAAGCGATGATGAGGTCGGGATACGCAAGATCGGCCCGGGACAACTGCGGGTCAACTTTAATATTAGCACGGCGATGCAGGAGGCTATCCTGCAGCTTATTGAGCAGCAGCTGGCGGAGGAGGCGGTTCAGCCCGCCACCTCAGGAAACGAGAGTAACGCCGAACTCCATGCCAGCGGCTATTACGCACTGTTTGCCGATACGGTACCGGATGATGTTCAGAGATTGTATACTGAAATCGAAGCGGGCGATTTTGCTGCTCTGGCGCAAACCGCCCACCGCCTCAAAGGGGCATTTGCTATGCTTAATCTGATACCCGGCAAGCAGTTATGTGAAACGCTTGAGCATCTGATTCGCGAAAAGGATGCGCAAGGCATAGAAAAATATATCAGCGACATTGACGCTTACGTCAAGAGCTTGCTGTAGAAGGTAGCCTTATACATGAACACTATGAACGTAATTATTGCCGATGACCATCCGATCGTACTGTTCGGTATTCGTAAGTCACTTGAGCAAATTGAGTGGGTGAACGTCGTTGGCGAGTTTGAAGACTCCACGGCCCTTATCAACAATCTTCCGAAGCTGGACGCCCATGTGCTGATCACCGATCTGTCCATGCCCGGTGATAAATACGGCGACGGGATCACGCTGATTAAATACATCAAGCGCCACTTCCCGGATCTGTCGATCATTGTTCTGACCATGAACAACAACCCGGCGATCCTCAGCGCGGTGCTGGATTTGGATATCGAAGGGATCGTTCTCAAGCAAGGAGCGCCGACCGACCTGCCAAAAGCGCTGGCCGCGCTGCAGAAAGGGAAGAAATTCACCCCGGAAAGCGTCTCTCGTCTGCTGGAAAAAATCAGCGCCAGCGGCTATGGCGATAAACGCCTGTCGCCGAAAGAGAGCGAAGTGCTGCGTCTGTTCGCTGAAGGCTTCCTGGTGACCGAGATCGCCAAAAAGCTCAACCGCAGCATCAAAACCATCAGTAGCCAGAAGAAGTCGGCAATGATGAAGCTGGGCGTGGAAAACGACATTGCGCTGCTGAACTACCTCTCCTCCGTCTCGCTGAGTTCAACGGATAAAGAGTAATCCCTTTGTTTTCTCCGTCTCGCCCCGGCGAGACGGAGCTCCCCGTTATTCCCGCCCGTTACGTACCCGCGCCGCATACACCGTCAGCGTTTGCTTCAGCACGTCGAGGGTGACCGGCTTGGACAGGCAGCTGTCCATCCCCGATTCAAGACAGCGCTGCTTCTCTTCCGCCAGGGCATTGGCGGTGACGCCGATCACCGGCAGCGTCAGGCCAAGCTGACGAATGCGCTGCGTCAGACGATAACCATCCATATTGGGCATGTTGACGTCGCTGAGCACGATATCGATATGCTGTTTGCTAAGTACGTTGAGCGCGTCGACCCCGTCGTTAGCGGTCACGCACTGGTAACCGAGCGATCCCAGCTGATCCGCCAGCAGACGGCGGTTAATCGGGTGATCGTCGACCACGAGGATCATCATGTCGTCGTTATTACCGATCTGCGCGTCCGGCGCCATCAGCGCCCGGCTATTCTCCGCGCTGTCGAGGGCGACGTGGAAAATACGCCCCAGCAGCGGCAGCAGTTCATGCGGCGTCGTCACGCTGTGCAGCCACTCTCCGGCCGCTCGCTCCTGCGGGATGCCGATATGGCGGCGGCAGAAGATGACCATCGCACTCCCCTGCCAGCCCCTCTGCGCTTCATCGTCAGTCAGCAAGACATCGTCGGCGTCCGGCGTTTCTCCGGCATGGCGGCGTACCGTCAGGCCGTGATAGCTGAGCAGCGACGTGACGAACATCGCCAGCGAGGTATTATGGATTGCCAGCCAGCAGGTCTTGCCTGCGAAACCGTCCGCCGTCACCTGCGGTGTGTTCTGCACGCCATACAGCGGGATACGGATGGTGAAACGGCTGCCCATCCCCGGCTCCGTTTCCACGGCGATATCGCCATCCATCATGCTGATCAGCTTTTCACAGATCGCCAGGCCAAGGCCGGTTCCCTGGAAGTTTCGCTGCACGCCGGTCCCCACCTGGAAGAAGGGGTCGAACAGGCGCAACACCTCTTTCGCCGGGATCCCCTCCCCGGTATCGCGGACGCTGATCTGCAGATAATCCCCCGCACACTGGACGTGCAGGATAATACAGCCGGTGTCGGTGAACTTAATCGCATTGCTCAGCAGGTTAGAGATCACCTGCTGCAGGCGCATCGGGTCGCCGGACATCTGCTCCGGGACATCCGGCTCGATAAAACAGTACAGACCCAGCTGCTTGCGTACCACCAGCGGCAGATAGTTAGCAGAGATATGGTTCATCACTTCGCGCGGGGAAAACTCCCGCGGCTCGATCTTCAACTGCTCAGACTCGATTTTCGAGAAATCGAGAATATCGCTGATGATTTTCAGCAGCAGGCTGGAAGAGTTGTTCATCGCCGTCACCAGGCGATCAACGCCCTTCGGCAGGGCCTTAGTCTGCAGCAGATCGAGGTTACCGATGATGCCGTATAGCGGGGTACGCAGCTCATGGCTGACGGTCGCAAGGAACATCGATTTCGACTGGCTGGCCTGTTCAGCCGCCTGGGCCATCTCCTGCAGCGACTCCTCCATTTTCACGCGGGCGGAAACGTCCACCAGCACGCAAATGGCGACGTTTTCATTGCGATAACGCGAATGGACAAAGCTAATCTGCAGGTTGGTATGGTTGCTGGTCAGCACATCGACAAAGTTGACCTGCTGGCCGCAGATAATCTGCGTCAGCCGCTGGCGATCCTCATGGGTCAGCATATTCAGGTAGTTGTGCGCCAGCTCGTTACTGAGAATATTGGTCCCGTCGACGGTGCGCAGAA